>NZ_JCALEJ010000034.1:0-47131 GCF_059813315.1 Mycobacterium sp. NGS11 | reverse complement strand
GATGACGAAGAGCTCGTCGACGGCGTCAACTGATGTCCTGCTGTGAACTCCCTGCCGATCCCTCCGCGCCGAACTGTCTTCCAGGGGATTGGGTACCCCTGAATACTTCGGGGGTCTAGCCAGCGGTCGGGTTGCTGCGCTCCTACTTCACTCGACACGAACATGGGGGCGATGGTGGCTTTGATGCAGCGGGTGGGCTCGTTGTGGTGGAAGGGCTTCTACCCGTATTTCACGCGGCGCGCTGACGACGACATGCTGTTCTTCAACTGGGCGTACGAGGAAGAGCCGCCGATGGGCATTCCGCTTTCGGACGAGGATGAAAAGCACCGGTACCCGATTCAGCTTTACCACGCGACGGCTGCGCAAGGTGAACTGTCCGGTAAGCGGGTGCTCGAGGTCGGCTGCGGGCACGGTGGCGGGGCGTCGTATTTGGCGCGTACCTTCGGGCCGGCGTCATATCAGGGCCTGGATCGCAACCGCACGGGAATCCGGTTCTGTCGCCGCCGCCATCACGGTGTGCCCCGGCTGAGTTTCACGCCAGGCGACGCGGAAGCGTTGCCCTTCGCTGAAGGGTCCTTCGATGTGGTGATGAACGTGGAATCGTCGCACTGCTACCCGCACTTCGACCGCTTCCTGAGTGAGGTATCACGGGTGCTGGCGCCAAAGGGGTCGCTTCTGTATACGGATTTTCGCAAGCGTGCGGAATGTGGCGACTGGGAGGCGGACCTAGCCGCTGCGCCAGGCTTGCAGATCGCGTCATGGCGTGACATCAGTGATGATGTCGCTCGCGGCATGGGCTTGAACAGCCGCTACCTGTCTGCGGTGTCGGAGAACCTCTCACCAATCCCGTTCTTGCGGTCCCGGATGCGCAAGGGCGCCCCGGCGGAGGGGTCCTGGCACCAGACAGGGCTGCGTGACGGGGATGCCAGCTACCGGCTATACCACCTGGTCCGAAGCTGACCTACGCCTGAATATCGCACACGACGCGAAACGCGGTGAACCACCGAGAATCGCTTCGGGACCGTCTATGGCTGTTTGGACGATCAAGCGCCCCCGGAGCCAAGAAGTGCCGGGCACAAGGCCCGGCACTTCTTAGATGTATGACAGCGAAGCCGTCGATTGTGGCTGCGGCTCAGCCGCGGCGCCCGCAGACCGGCCAAGCGCCGATGCCCTGCGAGTGCAGCACGTTCTCGGCGACCCGGATCTGCTCCTCGCGGCTCGCGCCGGCCGGGGAGCCCGACCCACCGTTGGCGCGCCAGGTGCTCGGGGTGAACTGCAGGCCACCGGAGAAGCCGTTACCGGTGCTGATCCCCCAGTTGCCACCCGACTCGCACTGCGCGATGGCATCCCAGTTCACGCTGTACGCCCGGTGGACGGGAGGCGGCGGGACGTCCGGGCCAGGCGCCGGAGCGTCGGGAGCCGGCGGCGGCGGAGCGTCCGGAGCCGGGGGCGGCGGAGCGTCGGGAGCCGGGGGCAGCGGAGCGTCCGGAGCCGGCGGCAGCGGAGCGTCCGGGGCCGGCGGAGCGTCCGGGGCCGGAGCGTCCGGAGCGGGGCCGACGACCGGCGCGTTCGGGTCGAAGCCCGCCGGCACCTCGTCCGCGTGAGCGGTGGCCGACGGGATGGTCACGAGCGTGCCCGTGACCGCGGCGAGAATGAGCGTCTTTCGGACGTTCTTCAAGAATCTTCCTTTCGCGGTGCGCGCGCCAAAGCAAGCCCACGGATGTGGGCTGAAGCTGTCTGGTTATTGCCTGCTTTGAAACGTGCCGTCTGGGTCAGGCACGGCAGCGGCGGGCCAAGTATGCCCAGCGGGTATTACCCACCGACCACGGTCGGGCTCTCGCCGTCCGTGGCGCCGCTCGCACGCGGGTCCGTGGATTCAATTATTTGATTACTCTTCCGTAACCCGTTGTGGGCTAACAGGGACCGTAGAGAACCTCGACGCGTTAGTCATCTTGAGAAATCGGGTATCTCGTTTCGGTAACGGGTCGATCACGCCGCGGCAGCGGCTCCATTTACCCAGGTTATTGCGGCGTTTTCGGGATCGAAGCTCGATCGGATCAGCCAAACGAATGGTGAGCCGAATCACCTGTGTTTTGTGAGCTGGCGCACGTTTATTTCCGGTGCAGCGAGCCGATTCTCCAGGCATTCAACGGATCCGGATCCCCGCTGCGGGCCGGCGTAGAGTACCGCAACTTCTGCGCACTTCAGACGCCGAAACCATGCAAAATCGAACGGTATCGACTTTCCCTGCCCAGCAGCATAATTCGACGCCGAATCATGAGTCGCCCCCGGTTCGTTTCTGCCGAACCAAGCACATCAGTTTGTATCCGCTTGCTAGACAATATTTTTCATTCACACATCAAGGGATGCAAAAGGGCTGCAATGCCTTTCGTCGATAAGGCGGGGGATTCTTCGACAAAGTCCGACCGCAGCCCGCCCCGCAAATCGATAAGCGCTCTGGCGATCGCTTCAAATCACCACCGCCGCAACCGATCACGCTAGCGGCCGCCGCGCTGCAGGATTGCTCGGCACCGACTGCATGCGGAATCGCGCAATGACTATCGCGGAAATTATCGAGGTGACAAGTGCCGGTGTGTTCAGCGCGATACCAGCGGCGCCGAATTGCGGCTAAGTGAATGTCCGCCAGGCTGATCGACCCGGCGCTACACCTTCAGCCCCGCGACTGCGCGAGGGCGAGCAGGTCGCTCTCCGTATTGACGTTCGCCAGGAAGCGCGATTCCGGCAGCACGATCTGCTGCGCGTCCGAGGCGTCGATCAAGGCGCGCATCGAGCGGGCGCCACCGGCGACCAGGCCCTCGATCCGCTTGGCCAAATCGGTGCGGTACACCGCGGCCAGGTAGTGGCTGCGGCCGTCCCAGGGCAGCACAATCTCGGCGTTGGTCTCGGTGGCCAGCCGCACCAGGTCGTCGATCAATTCCGCAGACAGAAGCGGCATGTCGACCGCGCAGACGAAGGCGTACCGGGCGCCCGCCTCCGCGGCCGCCCGCAGCCCTCGTCCGGTCGCCGGAAGCGGCCCTTGGCCGCGCACCTCGTCGCGGATGACTTTCGCCTGCACGGTCGGCAACGGTTGCCCCGGTGCGGCCACCACGAAAACGGGCTCACAGCGCTGTGCGAGCACCCCGGCGACATACTCGAGGAGCGTGGGGGCACCCCCAGGGCCGGGCAGGGTGGCCTTGTCGCGGCCCATGCGCCGCGATTCACCGCCGGCCAGGGCTATTCCCGCTAGCGACACGGCCTGATCCGTGTCGAGTATCTGCTCGCCCACGTCAGTCGACGGTCCAGGTGTCGCGCCCGCGCAACAGCGACTGCAGCGCGGCGGAATCGAACGGCTTCGCGGACTGGGCCGCCTGGACCTGCGAGCGCGCCGCGTCGTCATAGGTGGGCCGGCTGATGTTGCGGAAGATGCCCAGCACCGTGTGTTCGAGGTTCTGGTCCGACAACCGCGACAGGGCAAAGGCGTAGGCCGAGTTGTCGCTGTGCGCGTCGTGCACCACGATCTCGTCGACCGACACGTCCGCCGTCTTGGCCACCTCCAGACCGAAGCCCGACTTCACGACGCAGTATTCGCCATTGGCGCCGAACACAATTGGCTCACCGTGGCGGACGTTGATGACCCGCTCCTCGGCGCCTTCCTTGCGCAGTGCGTCGAACGAGCCGTCGTTGAAGATCGGGCAGTCCTGCAGGATCTCGACCACGGCGGCACCCCGGTGCCCGGCGGCGGCGCGCAGCACCTCGGTCAGTCCGTTGCGGTCGGAGTCAAGCGCGCGGCCGACGAAGGTCGCCTCGGCGCCCAGGGCCAACGACACCGGGTTGAACGGGTGGTCCAGCGATCCCATCGGGGTCGACTTGGTGATCTTGCCGACCTCCGATGTCGGCGAGTATTGCCCCTTGGTCAGGCCGTAGATCCGGTTGTTGAACAGCAGGATCGTGATGTTGACATTGCGGCGCAGCGCGTGGATCAGGTGGTTACCCCCGATCGACAAGGCGTCGCCGTCACCCGTGACCACCCACACCGACAGGTCCTCGCGGGCCAGCGCCAGACCGGTGGCGATGGCCGGCGCGCGGCCGTGAATCGAGTGAAAGCCGTAGGTTTCGAGGTAATACGGGAATCGGCTCGAGCAGCCGATGCCGCTGATGAACACGATGTTCTCGCGCCGCAGCCCGAGGTCGGGCAGGAAGTTGCGGATGGTGTTGAGGATGACGTAGTCCCCGCAGCCCGGGCACCAACGGACCTCTTGGTCGCTGGTGAAGTCCTTGGACTTCTGCGGCTGGTCCTCAGCAGCCAACGTGGGGACCCCGTCGTTCTTTGTCAGCTTCGCGGTCACACCGAGGTCTTTGCCCGCCAGGTTGCCGATCACGTCAGTCACGAGCGTCGTTCCTCTCCCCCGCAAGCGGGTGGGGGTCCCTCCCGCTGGGGACGTGCCCCCACATCGCGTTTCGCTCTATGTTGTTGCCCGCCAAGACCATTGAGCTCATGCGCTGGCTCCAACCGTTGCTGCCGCCATCCTGGCGACCATCGTCTTGTCGTTCTCGACTTCGGCCAACGTCCCACCCAGCGCGGCGCGGATGACGCGGCCGATTTCGTCAGCCAGGAAGGCGACGCCTTGCACCTTGCTGACTGATTGCACATCCACCAGGTACTTGCCCCGGAGCAGGAACGCCAACTGACCTAGGTTCATTTCCGGCGCGACCACCTGCGGGTAGCGCCGCAGCACCTCGCCCAGGTTGGCCGGGAAGGGGTTGAGGTAACGCAAGTGGGCGTGCGCCACCTTGATGCCCTTGCGCCGGGCGCGCCGGCATGCTTCACCGATCGGGCCGTAGGAGCTGCCCCAGCCGATCAACAGCAACTCGGCGTCGCCGGTCGGGTCGTCGACCTCCAGGTCGGGGACCGAGATTCCGTCGATCTTGGCCTGGCGCAACCGCACCATGAGGTCGTGGTTGACCGGCTCGTAGGAGATGTTGCCCGAGCCGTTCGCCGCTTCCAGGCCGCCGATCCGGTGCTCGAGCCCCGGGGTGCCGGGCACGGCGAACTGCCGGGCCAGCGTCTCCGGGTCCCGTGCGTAGGGCTGGAACGGCTCGTCCGGCTTGGCGAAGGTGTGCGTGATGCCCGGCAGCGTGCTGACGTCCGGAATGCGCCACGGCTCCGACCCATTGGCGATCGCGCCGTCGGACAGCACGATCACCGGGGTGTGGTAGGACACCGCGATGCGCGCCGCCTCGAGTGCGGTCTCGAAGCAGTCCGAAGGTGAGCGCGGGGCCAGCACCGCGACGGGTGATTCGCCGTTGCGGCCGAACAGCGCCTGCAACAGGTCGGCCTGTTCGGTCTTGGTGGGCAGCCCGGTCGAAGGCCCGCCGCGCTGCACGTCGACGACGAGCAACGGCAGCTCGGTCATAACGGCCAGCCCGAGCGCTTCGGACTTCAGCGAGATGCCCGGGCCGGAGGTGGTGGTCACGCCCAGCGCACCGCCGTACGAGGCGCCGATCGCCGCGCAGATACCGCCGATCTCGTCCTCGGCCTGGAAGGTGATGACGTTGAAGTTCTTGTGCTTGGACAGCTCGTGCAGGATGTCCGACGCGGGCGTGATCGGGTAGCTGCCGAGCATGACCGGAATGTCCGCCAGCTGGCCGGCCGCCACGATGCCGTACGCCAGCGCGGTGTTGCCCGAGATCTGACGGTATTCGCCCGACGGCAGGGTCGCCCGGGACACCTCGTAAGTGGTGCCGAAGGCCTCGGTGGTTTCGCCGTAGTTCCAGCCCGCCTTCAGCGCCAGCACGTTGGTCTCGGCGACCTCGGGCTTGCGGGCGAACTTCTCCCTGATGAACTTCTCGCTGGTCTCGATCGGCCGCCCGTACATCCACGACAACAGGCCCAGCGCGAACATGTTCTTGGCGCGCTGGCCGTCCTTCTTGGTGGCGCCGATCGTCTCGACGGCCCCGAGCGTCAGCGTGGTCATCGCGACGGAATGCACCACGTAGTCCGACAACTCGTCCGTCTCGAGCGGGTTGGTGACGTAGCCCACCTTGGTCAGGTTGCGCTTGGTGAACTCGTCGGAGTTCGCGATCACCATGCCACCGCGGGGCAGGTCACCGATGTTGGCCTTGAGCGCAGCGGGATTCATCGCGACGAGGACGTCGGGCCGGTCGCCGGCGGTCAGGATGTCGTAATCGGCGATCTGAATCTGGAAGGACGAGACGCCGGGCAGGGTGCCTGCGGGGGCGCGAATCTCGGCGGGATAGTTGGGCTGGGTCGCCAGGTCGTTGCCGAAAAGCGCAGCCTCGGATGTGAACCGGTCTCCGGTGAGCTGCATGCCGTCGCCGGAGTCCCCGGCGAAGCGAATGACGACTTGTTCGAGGCGCTGACGGGCAGATCCGTTGGGGGAAGCCCCATGTGAGTCTGATGCGGCTCCGCTGCCGTTCGGATCCACGTCTTTGCCCTCCACTTTGCTCACCGGACAGACACTCCGCCGACGTTCCAGGTTACGCGCCTTCGAAGCGGCCTCGGCCCGCTAGCGCTTCATGTCACTGCCGGTATCAATTATGGCATTTCCTTGAGGGTTGTATGGCGGTCCCTTATGCATGTCACGGCGCCGTTTTGTCGGCAAAACCCGAAGTCAGGCGGAGCTACTGACGAGTACGAAACCAAACTGTGTTGTTGGTCACGTATTGCGCGTTAGCTACTGTCGCCCATACCGTGGCCGCCTCCGGCCGCCGCGGTTCCGGCGCCGGATTTTGCCTCCGCTGTTTCCGGCATCGCGATCAGATACAACACGAAGCCGGCCGCGGCGAGGGCGCCCAGGAAGGCGAACGCGGCGTTGTAGCCGGCCGCGACCACGATCGAGCCCGCGACCAGGTTCGATATCGCTGCGCCGGTGCCGGTCGCGGCCGTTATCGCCCCCAAGCTGACGTTGAATCGACCGCTTCCGTGCGTCACGTCCTGCACCACCAGGGGAAACAGAGCGCCGAACACGCCGGCCCCGACGCCGTCGAGCAGTTGCACACTCACCAACCAGTAGGAGTTGTCCGAGCACGTGTAAAGGAATCCACGGGCGGCCAGAACCGCGAATCCGGCCAGAAAGATCGGTTTTCGCCCCCACGAATCGGCCTTGGCGCCCGCCAGGTACGCCACCGGCACCATGACGACCTGCGCGGCCACGATGCAGCCGGCCATCAGGGCAGTTCCGACGTCTTTGTTGTGCAGCGCCAGGCGCTGACCGACCAGCGGCAGCATGGCCGCGTTGGCGAAGTGGAACGCGATGACCGTCACGGCGAAGATCATCAGCCGCCGATTGCCCAGCAGCCTGGTGAGCCGGGACGGGGTTCGGCGCGGTTCCCCGGGGAGGTGGTCCATGCCCCGGGCCACGTCGTGGTCGATCGCGTCACCCGGAATCCACAGTGTCGCAACAACACTGGCGCTCGCCATGGCGGCCAGCACCCAGAAGACGACGACCGGTCCGGAAACGTAGGCCAGGACGCCGGTAATCGCTGCGGCGCAGGCGTTTCCGGCGTGGTTGAACGACTCGTTGCGTCCGATCCGCCGGGAGAATCGACGGGAGCCGACCAGCCCCAGGGTGATGGCGGCCAATGCGGGAGCGAAAACGGATCCGGCGATTCCGGTGAGCGCCTGCAGTACCGAGATCGAATAGAACCCGGGGAACAACGGCATCGCCAACGACGCCGCGGTGATCGTCAGCGCGCCGACGATGATCAGCGCCCGCTTTGCCGTGCTCCTATCCACCAAGGCGCCGGCCGGGCCCTGCGCGACTATCGCCCCGATGCCGCCGACGGCCATCACGAAGCCGATCGATTGCTGATCCCAATGATGGGTCAGCAGCAAATAGATGGATAGGTACGGGCCCAGGCCGTCACGGACGTCGGCCAGCAGGAAATTCAGCAGGTCCAGGCCGTGCGCAAGACGCCGAGGAACGGCGTCGCTCGGGTCGCCGGTGTGCTCCAGGATCTAGTTAGGCGCTCTTGTCCCGACGTTCTGAACGGGACGGCTTTCGCGGAACGATCGTCGGCAACACGTTGTCCTGGACGGTCTCCTTGGTCACCACAACCTTGGCGACGTCGTCGCGGCTGGGGATGTCATACATCACCGGCAGCAGGACCTCTTCCATGATCGCCCGCAGCCCGCGAGCCCCGGTGCCGCGGTGGATCGCCTGGTCGGCGATAGCTTCCAGGGCGTCGTCGGTGAACTCGAGCTCCACATTGTCCATCTCGAAGAGCCGCGTGTACTGCTTGACCAGCGCGTTCTTCGGCTCCGACAGGATCTTGACCAACGACTCGCGGTCCAGGTTGGTGACCGATGCGACCACCGGCAGCCGTCCGATGAACTCGGGGATCAGGCCGAATTTGATCAGGTCTTCGGGCATCACCTCGGCGAAGTGATCGGTGGTGTCGATCTCGGCCTTGGAGCGCACCTCGGCGCCGAAGCCCAGGCCGCGCTTGCCGACGCGCTCGTAGATGATCTTCTCCAGACCGGCGAACGCACCGGCGACGATGAACAGCACGTTGGTGGTGTCGATCTGGATGAACTCCTGGTGCGGGTGCTTGCGACCACCCTGCGGGGGAACCGAGGCCTGGGTGCCTTCCAGGATCTTGAGCAGCGCCTGCTGGACGCCTTCGCCGGACACGTCGCGGGTGATCGACGGGTTCTCGCTCTTGCGGGCGATCTTGTCGACCTCGTCGATGTAGATGATGCCGGTCTCGGCGCGCTTGACGTCATAGTCCGCGGCCTGGATCAGCTTGAGCAAGATGTTCTCGACGTCCTCACCGACGTAACCGGCTTCGGTCAGTGCGGTGGCGTCGGCGATGGCGAACGGGACGTTGAGCATCTTGGCGAGCGTTTGGGCCAGGTAGGTCTTGCCGCAACCGGTCGGCCCGAGCATCAAGATGTTGGACTTGGTCAGCTCCACGGGCTCGTGCCGGGAGTCCCGGCCCTTTTCACCGGCCTGAATCCGCTTGTAGTGGTTGTAGACCGCCACGGCCAGCGTCCGTTTGGCGGTGTCCTGCCCGATGACGTATCCCTCGAGGAACTCCCGGATCTCGATCGGCTTGGGGAGTTCATCGAGCTTCACGTCGTCGGCGTCGGCGAGCTCCTCTTCGATGATCTCGTTGCAGAGATCGATGCATTCGTCGCAGATGTACACGCCGGGGCCAGCAATGAGCTTCTTGACCTGCTTCTGGCTCTTCCCGCAGAACGAGCACTTCAGCAGGTCACCGCCGTCTCCGATGCGCGCCATGGTGCTTAAAGGCCTACTTCCTGTTCGCCGTTGGTTTGCCGGTGCCCGGATGTGTTATCGACGCTACCCGTTTGATCGGGCCCGACGCGACCATAAGGGCCGAATCGCGTCGGTGGTATTCATGCATGTCCGTATGGATGAAACATATAGCCAGACGGTGCCCGTAACTCGCGAAAGGCGCGCTTGGCGTGTCTTTGGCGTGTCGCGGTCGTAACGCGGCCGAGGCCGACCGGCTACGACCTTGCTTCCGGTGGAGGTGCCAACCCAACGCCAATGTTCACGCGAGGCCCGGCCGGCCCCCCAAGAAATCACCCTACAGTGGCGACGTGGGTTTGGCTGTGGGCTTCGAATGGCCCAGCGGATCCGTGCTGCTCGACGGCGGCTTGGCCACCGAGCTCGAAGCGCGCGGCCATGACCTTTCCGACCCGCTGTGGTCGGCGAGACTGCTCGCCGACGCCCCGCAGGACATCGCCGCGGTGCACGCCGCCTACTTTCGCGCCGGGGGCACGATCGCGACGACGGCCAGCTACCAGGCGTCGTTCGAAGGTTTCGCCGCTCGTGGATCCGATCGCCGAGAGACCGTCGGACTGTTGCGCCGCAGCGTCGAGCTCGCCAAGGCGGCGCGGGACGAAGCCGGCGTCGGCGGCCTGCTCGTCGCCGCCTCGATCGGACCGTATGGCGCGGCGCTGGCCGACGGATCGGAATACCGCGGACGCTACGGCCTGTCGGTAGCCGCCTTGAAGCGCTGGCACCGGCCACGGTTGGAGATCCTGGCCGACGCGGGCGCGGACGTGCTCGCGTGCGAAACCGTGCCCGACGCCGACGAAGCGCAGGCCCTCGTCGAGCTGGTGCGTTCGATCGGGAAGCCGGCGTGGCTGAGCTACACCGTCGACGGCGACCGCACCCGCGCCGGGCAGCCGCTGGCCGACGCGTTCGCGGTGGCGGCCGGCGTCGACGAGATCGTCGCGATCGGCGTGAACTGCTGTGCGCCCGACGACGTGTTGCCGGCCATTGCGACCGCCGCAGCCGTCGGGAAGCCCGTCATCGTCTACCCGAACAGCGGCGAGCGCTGGGACGCGTTGCGACGCAGCTGGATCGGTCCGTCGCGGTTCAGCGCCGACCTGGCCGCGCAATGGATCGCGGCGGGGGCGCGAATCGTCGGCGGATGCTGCCGGGTCGGGCCCGGCGATGTCGCGGCGGTTCGCCGAGCGTGCACTCAGGGCGAGAAATCGGGCGAAAATTCGCCGTGAGTGCACTTTCGGCGAACAGTTACGCCGTTTGCGCCGAAAGCTTTCGGTACTCCAGCACGGTGTCGATGATCCCGTAATCCTTGGCCTCTTCGGCGGTCAGGATCTTGTCGCGGTCGGTGTCCTTGCGGACTGTCGCGGCGTCCTTGCCGGTGTGGCGGGCCAGCGTGGTTTCCATCAGCGTGCGCATCCGCTCGATCTCGGCGGCCTGGATCTCCAGATCGGAGAACTGCCCCTGGATCACGCCCTGCAGCGACGGCTGGTGAATGAGCACCCGGGCGTTGGGCAGTGCCATGCGCTTGCCGGGCGTCCCGGCGGCCAGCAACACCGCCGCCGCCGAGGCGGCCTGCCCGAGGCAGACCGTCTGGATGTCGGCGCGCACGTACTGCATGGTGTCGTAAATCGCCATCAGCGAGGTGAATCCGCCACCGGGCGAGTTAATGTACATGGTGATGTCGCGGTCGGGGTCCAGCGACTCGAGCACCAACAGCTGCGCCATGATGTCGTTCGCCGAGGCGTCGTCGACCTGGACACCGAGGAAGATGATGCGTTCCTCGAACAGCTTGTTGTAGGGATTGGATTCCTTGATCCCGAAGCTGGAGTGCTCGATGAACGACGGCAGGATGTAGCGCGCCTGGGGCTGCGTTTCGGGGTTCATCGGGCTTCTCCATTGGTGATGTGGGCGGCGCGGGTGATGATGTGGTCGACGAAGCCGTATTCGAGGGCTTCCTGCGCGGTGAACCAGCGGTCGCGGTCGGAGTCGGCCTCGATGCGCTCGATCGACTGCCCGGTGAATTCGGCGTTGAGCCGGAACATCTCCTTTTTGATGACGTGGAACTGCTCGGCCTGGATCGCGATGTCGGCCGCGCTACCGGTCACCCCGCCGAGCGGCTGGTGCATCAGGATGCGGGCGTGCGGCAACGCGTAACGCTTGCCCTTGGTGCCGGCAGCCAACAAGAACTCGCCCATCGAGGCGGCCATGCCCATCGCGTAGGTGGCGATGTCACACGGCGCCAGCACCATGGTGTCGTAGATCGCCATTCCGGCGCTGATCGATCCGCCCGGGGAGTTGATGTAGAGGTTGATGTCCTTGTCGCTGTCCTCGGCGGCGAGCAGCAGAATCTGCGCGCACAACCGGTTGGCGACCTCGTCGTTCACCTCTGAACCCAGGAAGATGATGCGCTCGGACAGCAAGCGCTCATAGACCGAGTCCGTGAGGTTGAGACCCTGCGAGTTTGAACGCATGTCAGTCACGACTGAGTTACCTGCTTTCTCGAGATCCGTATTCACGACACTAGCCAACCGGGCCCACTGTTTCGCGGCCACGCACCCCCGAAAGGGCCACGTTCGCTCACAGCTTCATGGCGCGGTCACTCCGCGGCGTCGTCCTCTTCGGGGTCGTCGGCCTCAGCCTCACCCGTCGCCTCGGCCTCGTCGGCCTCCGGGCGGCCGCCGAAGAATTCACTGGTGTCGATGGCGTTTCCCGCGGTATCGGTGACGGTCGCCGCCCGGATCACCTCGGCGATCGCCAGCGTCCGGCGCACATCGGCGAACATGGCCGGCAGCTGGTTGTTCTCCTGGAGATAGCCCAGCAGCTGCTGGGGCTCGATGCCGTATTGCCGCGACGTAGCCACCAGCCGCTCGGTCAGGTCATCCTGGCCGACCTGGACCTGTAGCTCGTCGGCCAGGGCGTCCAGCAGCAGCTGGCGTTTGACTTCCGTCTCGGCGGCGGTGCGCGTCTCGCTCTCGAACTCTTCGCGCGACTTGCCCTGCTGGGCCAGCACCTCTTCCAGCTTGGACTCGTCGTGGTCAAGGCTGTGCAATGCGTTGTGCAGGGCGCTGTCGACCTGGGCCTTGACGATCGCCTCCGGCAGCGGGACCTCGACCTGCTCGAGCAGTGTGTCGAGGGCGGCCTCGCGAATGTTCTCGGCCTGCTGAGCACGCTTGGTGCGGCCGACCTGCTCGCGCAGGTTGGACTTCAACTCCTCGATGGTGTCGAACTCGCTGGCCAGTTGCGCGAACTCGTCGTCGGGCTCGGGCAGCTCACGTTCCTTGATCGACTTGACCGTGACGGTCACCTGGGCGTCCTTGCCGGCGTGCTCGCCGGTCGCCAGCTGCGCGGTGAACTCCTTGGGTTCGTCGACCGACAAACCGATCAGGGCCTCGTCCAGGCCCGCGATGAGGCGACCCGAGCCCACCTCGTGCGACAGGCCTTGCGCGGCGGCGCCCGGGATCTCTTCGCCGTCGATGGTGGCCGACAGGTCGATCGAGACGAAGTCACCGTCGGCGACGGGCCGGTCAACACCGGTCAGGGTGCCGAATCGGGCACGCAGAGACTGCAGTTCGGCCTCCACGTCGTCGTCGCTGACCTCGATCGGGTCCACCGAAACCTTGAGCTCGCCGGGGTCCGGCAGGGTGAGCTTGGGGCGCACGTCGACCTCGGCCGTGAAGGCCAGCTCCTCGCCGTACTCCTTTTTGGTGACTTCGATCTCGGGCTGGCCCAGCGGGTGCACCTCCGATTCGGCGACGGCCTGCCCGTACCGCGCCGGCAGCGCCTCGCTGACGACCTGATCGAGCATCGCCTCGCGACCAAACCTCGCCTCCAGCAACTTCGCCGGCGCCTTGCCCGGCCGGAATCCGGGCAGTCGCACCTGCCGGGCCAGCTCCTTGTAGGCGCGCTGGAAGTCGGGTTCGAGTTCCGAGAAAGGGACCTCCACGTTGATGCGCACCCGGGTGGGGCTCAACTGCTCGACGGTGCTCTTCACGGGTGTGCTCCTCAATGCTCGTTCGTTGCTCGTCATTGGCGCCGGTGGGTCCCGCTCAGGGCACCGGGCCGGTCGTGCTGGTCGGGGTGACAGGATTTGAACCTGCGGCCTTCCGCTCCCAAAGCGGATGCGCTACCAAGCTGCGCTACACCCCGCGCTGACCTCGATGATCCTAAGGCCCCTGAAACACCGGGTTGGCCACGGGCTTCGCGGCGACGTCGCAGACCTCACGAAGCGATCACAAAACCGAGTCGATTAGATTTGATCTTTGTCGCCAGCTACAGTCACGCTCGACTGAACACATGCGGGCGTAGCTCAATGGTAGAGCCCTAGTCTTCCAAACTAGCTACGCGGGTTCGATTCCCGTCGCCCGCTCGGGCTAACTATCTGCTCGATAGAAAGGCGCCATGAGCGACCTGTTGACCGACGCGTCGATCCATGGCTCATGCGCCTCGGATTACGTCGGACTTCGCGACGCGTTCGAGCGCAATTTCACGCAAGGCGATGAAGTCGGCGCGGCCGTGGCCGTGTGGGTCGACGGGACTCTGGTCGTCGATCTGTGGGGCGGCTGGGCCGACGCCGCCCGTACCCGGCCGTGGCAGCAGAACACCCTGACCACCGTGTTGTCCGGCACGAAGGGCCTGTCGTCCACCTGCGTGCACCAGCTCGCCGACCGCGGGGAGCTGGACCTGCAGGCTCCGGTGGCGCACTACTGGCCCGAGTTCGCCCAGGCGGGCAAACAGGACATCACGCTGGCGATGGTGATGAGCCACCGATCCGGCGTCATCGGCCCCCGCACGCGCCTGCGGTGGGAAGAGGTCGCCGACTGGGACTACGTCTGCGAACAACTGGCCGCCGCCGAGCCGTGGTGGAAGCCGGACACCGCGCAGGGCTACCACATGACCACCTTCGGTTTCATCATGGGCGAGGTGTTCCGCCGAGTCACGGGCCGGACCATCGGCCAGTACCTGCGCGCCGAGATCGCCGAACCGTTAGGTGCCGACGTCCATATCGGGTTGCCGTTGAGCGAGCAACACCGCTGCGCCGAGCGGGTCAACAAGCCGCACGCCCGCGATCTGCTGGCCGACGCGAAGGCACCCGAATACCCGACCAGCCTGGCTGAGCACCCGAAGGCGGGGCTATCCATCGCGATGGGGTTCGCCCCCGATGACGAGCTCGGCTCGCACGATCTGAATCTGTGGCGCGAACTCGAGTTCCCTGGCACCAACGGGCAGGTGTCAGCGCTGGGGTTGGCGACGTTCTACAACGCGCTCGCTCAGGAGAAGGTGCTCAGCCGCGAGCACATGGATCTGGTGCGGGTGTGCCGGGGTGGGCAGGACACCGATTTAGTACTCGGGCCGCGGGTCGCCGATCACGGCTGGGGGCTGGGTTACATGCTCAACCAGCGGTGCGTCAACGGGCCCAACCCCCGGATCTTCGGCCATGGCGGACTGGGCGGCTCGTTCGGGTTCGTCGACCTGGAGCACCGCATCGGCTACGCCTATGTGGCCAATCACTTCGACCCGACCAAGGCCAACGCTGACCCCCGCAGTCTGGTCCTGTCCAACGAGGTCTACTCAGTGCTCGGAGTCGTCTAGCGCTCGACAGCGCTAGTGGCCGCCGCCGCCTCCACCGCCGCCGGGTCCACCGCCGCCGGGTCCGGGACCGAGGTCTCCGCCGTTCCCCCATCCGGGACCGGGCCCCGGGACATTGCAATAGGGCCCGTTTCCCGGGTTCCAGGTCTCGCCGGGATTGCACGGGTAGTTCGGGAAGGACGTCACTTGTGCCTGAGCACCGCTCGCGGCACCCAGTCCGACCAGTCCCAGACCTGCCGAAAGCGTGGCCGTGGCCGCAACGGCACGTATCGATTTCTTCATCTAGGAGCCGTACCCGGCCGGTGGCGCACGAAACGGAATCGTGTGGAGCCTCGATGCCCGGCCGTCGACGCTGTTATGTCTGGCAGGTGGGGCACCAGAAGACGTTGCGGCCCTCCAGCACCGTCGTGCGAATCGGATCGCCCGACACCCGGCACGGTTCGCCGGCGCGCCGATAGACGTAGGTGCGGGGCCGGTCGGGCCGATACGACGGCGCGCCGTGGTCGTGTTCGGGCCGCACCACGATGATCTTGCCCCGGCGCAATCCGACCTTCATCAGCGCGACCAGGTCGGTCCAGGCCGCGTCGAATTCGTCCTCGCGGACGTCGCGGCCGGGCCGGAACGGGTCGATCCGGTGGCGGAACAGCAACTCGCTGCGATAGACATTGCCGACGCCGGCCATCACCGTCTGGTCCATCAGCAGCGCGCCAATGGGCCTGCGGGACTTGGCAATCCGCTGCCACGCCCACGACGGATCGGCGTCGGCGCGCAGCGGGTCGGGGCCCAGCCGGGCCAGCACGCCGCTGACCTGGCCTTCGTCGATGACTTCGCACACCGTCGGGCCGCGCAGGTCGGTGCCGTGGTCGGCGCCGATCATGCGCATCCGCACCTGCCCGACCGCCTCCGGGAACAACCCGTCACCGGGCCGTTCCCATTCGGTGAAGGCACCGTACAGCCCGAGATGCACGTGCACGATGGGGCCGCCGGCGTAGTGGTGGAACAGGTGTTTGCCCCACGCGCTGGTGCGCCGCAGTACGCGCCCGTCCACCACGGCAGCCGCATCCGCGAAGCGGCCCTGGGGGCTGGACACCGCGACGGGGGCGCCGGCGTAACGGCGTTGGTGTAGCCGGGCCAGCCGGTGCAGGGTATGCCCTTCGGGCACGCGCAGACCTTTCGGGCGTCAACCTGCCGCGCCGGGCACCGGCGGGGCTTGATGGGTGCGTTCGTATTCGGCCAGGATGTCGATACGCCGTTGGTGGCGTTCGGCTTTCGACCACGGCGTGGTCAAGAAGGCATCGACGATGGCCAGCGCCTCGGCCACGGTGTGCATGCGGCCGCCGATGCCGATCAGTTGGGCGTTGTTGTGTTCGCGGGCCAGGGTCGCCGTCTCGACGCTCCAGGCCAGCGCGCAGCGGGCGCCGGGGACCTTGTTCGCGGCGATCTGCTCGCCGTTGCCCGACCCGCCCAGCACGATGCCCAGGCTGTCCGGATCGGCCACGGTGCGTGTCGCGGCGGCGATACAGAAGGCCGGGTAGTCGTCTTCGGCGTCGTAACTGAAGGCGCCGCAATCGATCGGCTCGTGCCCGGATTTTTTGAGGTGGTCGGTGATCTGCTGCTTGAGCTCGAATCCGGCGTGGTCAGAGCCGAGGTAGACGCGCATGCCCGCAATCCTTACACAGCCCGCCTCCGGGCCGGTGGCGGCGATCGCGCGGGATCGCCGCCCGACCCGGTCAGTCGAACTCGGGCTTCTCGGTGCGGGTGCGCTTGAGCTCGAAGAAGTGCGGGTAGGACGCGAAGGTGACCGAGGCGTCCCACAGCTTGCCCGCTTCCTCCCCGCGCGGAATCTTGGAGAGCACCGGCCCGAAGAACGCCACATCGTTGACGTGAATGGTCGGGGTGCCGACGTCGTCGCCCACCGGATCCATGCCGGCGTGGTGGCTCTTGCGCAGCGCCTCGTCGTACTCGTCGCTGTTCGCGGCCTCCGCCAACTCGGCCGGCAGGCCCGCGTCGGCCAGCGCCAGCTTGATCACGTCATCGAGCTCTTTGTTGCCCTCGTTGTGGATCCGGGTTCCCATCGCGGTGTACAGCGGCCGCAAAACCTCGGGCCCGTGGGCCTGCTCGGCGGCGATCGCCACCCGCACCGGGCCGAAGGCCTTCGCCAGCCGTTCGCGGTATTCGTCGGGCAGACCCTCACGGTTCTCGTTGAGCACCGCCAGGCTCATCACATGAAAGTTGACGTCGATGTCGCGAACCTTCTCCACCTCGAGGATCCAGCGCGAGGTGATCCACGCCCACGGACACAGCGGATCGAACCAGAAATCGGCTTTGTTCTTCGCGGCGGCGCTCTCAGGCATGGCGAATCCTTTCGTGAAGTTGAAAGTCTGATCTGCACAACCGTAGGCGTCTACGTCCTGTTCCCGATTTGCCCGACCCGTAAGTTGGACATGTGGCTCTCCCCAACCTCACCCGCGAACAAGCCGTCGAGCGCGCCGCCCTGATCACCGTCGCCAGCTACCAGATCGACCTCGATCTCACCGACGGCTCCGGCGCGCCCGGCGAACGGACCTTCCGCTCGGTCACCACCGTGGTGTTCGACGCGCTCGCCGGCGCCGACTCGGTCATCGACATCGCCGCCGACACCATCCGCAGCGCCACGCTCAACGGGCGCGATCTGGACATCTCGGGCTACGACGAGTCGACGGGCATCCCGCTGCGCGGGCTGGCCGACCGCAACGTCGTCGTCGTCGATGCGGACTGCCGCTACTCCAACACCGGTGAGGGTCTGCATCGATTCGTCGACCCGGTCGACAACGAGACCTACCTGTACTCCCAGTTCGAAACCGCCGATGCCAAGCGCATGTTCGCGTGCTTCGACCAGCCGGACCTGAAGGCGACGTTCGACATGCGGGTCACCGCGCCCACGCATTGGAAGGTGATCTCCAACGGCGAGACGGTGTCGGTGAACGACGGCCTGCACACCTTCGCCACCACCCCGCGGATGAGCACCTACCTGGTCGCCTTGATCGCAGGCCCATACGCCGAGTGGAACGACACCTACACCGACGAGCACGGCGAGATCCCGCTGGGCATCTTCTGCCGGTCCTCGCTGGCCCAACACATGGACGCCGAGCGGCTGTTCACCCAGACCAAACAGGGATTTGGCTTCTACCACAAGAACTTCGGCATGCCCTACGCCTTCGGAAAATACGATCAGCTGTTCGTCCCCGAATTCAACGCCGGCGCGATGGAGAACGCGGGCGCGGTGACCTTCCTCGAGGACTACGTCTTTCGCAGCAAGGTCACCCGGTCCTCCTACGAGCGGCGCGCCGAGACCGTGCTGCACGAGATGGCGCACATGTGGTTCGGCGACCTGGTCACCATGACGTGGTGGGACGACCTGTGGCTGAACGAGTCGTTCGCCACCTTCGCATCGGTGCTGTGCCAAAGCGAGGCAACCGAATTCACCGAGGCGTGGACGACGTTCGCGACGGTCGAGAAGTCATGGGCCTACCGCCAGGATCAGTTGCCTTCGACGCACCCGATCGCCGCCGACATCCCCGACCTGGCCGCAGTCGAGGTGAACTTCGACGGCATCACCTATGCCAAGGGCGCGTCGGTGCTCAAGCAGCTCGTCGCCTACGTCGGGCTGGAGCACTTCCTGGCCGGGCTGCGCGATTACTTCCGCGCCCACGCGTTCGGCAACGCCACGTTCGACGATCTGGTCGCCGCCCTGGAGCGGGCGTCGGGACGTGATCTGTCCGATTGGGGTCAGCAGTGGCTGAAGACGACCGGGCTGAACACGTTGCGGGCGGAGTTCGACGTCGACGACAACGCCGAGTTCACCCGGTTCGCGGTGACCCAGAGCGGGGCCGCCCCGGGTGCCGGCGAGACCCGGGTGCACCGGCTGGCGGTCGGGATCTACGACGACGATGGAACCGGGAAGTTGGTGCGGGTGCACCGCGAGGAACTCGACGTCGAGGGGCCCGTCACGGAAGTCCCTGGGCTGGTTGGCGTTTCGCGGGGCCGGCTGGTGCTGGTCAATGACGACGACCTGACCTACTGCTCGTTGCGACTGGACGCCGAGTCGCTGCGCACCGCGCTCGAGCGCATCGCCGACATCGCCGAGCCACTGCCGCGGTCGCTGGTCTGGTCGGCGGCCTGGGAGATGACGCGCGAGGCCGAATTGCGCGCCCGCGACTTCGTGGCCCTGGTGATGGGCGGCGTGCACGCCGAGTCCGAAGTGGGTGTGGCACAGCGGTTGTTGCTGCAGGCGCAGACGGCCCTGACGTCATACGCGGAGCAGGGCTGGGCGCGCGAGCACGGCTGGCCGCGGTTCGCCGACCGGCTGCTGGAGCTGGCACGCGGCGCGCAGCCCGGCTCAGATCACCAACTCGCCTTCGTCAACACGCTGTGCTCGTCGGTGCTGTCGGCCAGTCATGTTGCGACGCTGGCGAACCTGCTCGACCGCGACCCCGCCGAGTCGGGCCTGGCGGGCCTCGAGGTCGACACGGACCTGCGGTGGCGGATCGTCACGGCGCTGGCCACCGCGGGCGAGGTCGACGCCGACGGACCCGCGACACCGTTCATCGATGCCGAGATTCAGCGCGACCCGACCGCCGCCGGCAAGCGCCACGGCGCCCAGGCCGCGACGGCTCGACCCCAGTTGCAGGTCAAGGACGCAGCCTGGACGACGGTGGTCGAGGACGACACCCTGGCGAACATCACCGCCCGATCGATCATCGCGGGCATCGCCCCGCCCGGGCAGGCCGAGTTGCTCAAGCCGTACACCGCGCGCTACTTCGAGGCGATCTCCGGAGTCTGGGCGCGCCGGTCCAGCGAAGTCGCCCAGACCGTCGTGATCGGCCTGTACCCGCACTGGGACATCAGCGACGACGGCGTCGCCGCCGCGGACAAGTTCCTGTCCGACCCACAGGTGCCGGCCCCGTTGCGACGCCTCGTGCTCGAGGGCCAGGCCGGAGTGAAGCGTTCGTTGCGGGCGCGCCGAGTCGACGCGGGCGAGGACTGAGCCTTAAGTCAGGCGGGCGAAATCCCGGCGCTCAGCACGCGAATCGCGCTCACCAGGCCGTCGACCAGGTCGCCGCGCTCGAACGCCGACGACGCGGCGGCGACACCCAGCGGTGCGGCCGACTCGGCGCCACGGCCGCGAACCTGCGACCCGTAGACCACCTCGATGACCTTCTGGTCGGGCGAGACGGCCAGCAGCACCGCGTTGTCCGGCGTCGGCACGTCGGCCAGGATCTCGCGGGCTCGCGCGGCGGTGTCGCTGCCCAGGTCGCCCAGATAGATCGCGAAGCGCGTCTTGGATGCCCGTGAGCCGAACTTCAGCGCATCGTCCACGGCGACCAGGTCTTTGGTCGAGAACGGGAATCGCACCGACAGTTCGCCCGGCTCGGTGACGCCGGAGATCCGTCCGCTCGTGGTGATCACCGAGCCGTGGGGCAGCCCGGCGGGTTCCCTCGTCGCTACCTCACCACGTGCCACTGGCGCCACCTCCGACTGCGAATTCCGACGTACCGTGCCCGTCATGCCCCCCGTGGGCAACGCCGACGTCTTCGCCGGTGGCTGCCCACAGGATCGGCGGATGCGTCCACTTCTCGCCCAACTTGTAGGCCGCCGGGTGGGGCCCCTTGTGGGACCAGATCAGCGCCGACAGCAGGATCACCAACAGCAGCGGTATTCCGACGATGAACAGATGGACATGCATTGGGCTCACGACGCAAACCGTATCCCACGAAGTGATCTACCGGCGCGACCGGACACCCGATCGCCGATCAGGCGGCGCCCTCGTCCAGGTATCGGGCCCACGCCGGATCCAGTTCCTTGACCGTCGACAGCAGCCGCCAATGCTGCCCGGTCGGCGGCAGCGGCGGGCGGCGCAGTGCCCAGCCGAGCTCGCTGAGCAGCTTGTCGCCCTTGCGGTGGTTGCACGTCGAGCAGCACGCGACGCAGTTCTCCCAGGAATGGTCACCGCCGCGGCTGCGGGGCAGCACATGGTCGACGGTGTCCGCCTTCGCCCCGCAATAGGCGCAGCAGAACCGGTCGCGGTGCATCAGCGCGGCGCGGGTCATCGGGACGCGCGCCCGGTAAGGAACCCGAACGTAGGACCGCAGCTGGATCACCGAGGGCACCACGATCGAGTTGGTAGCCGAGTGGATGACGGGGCCGGCCGGATCGTGGTGTACCACGTCGGCCTTTCCGCAGATCACCATGACGATCGCGCGGCGCAGCGGCAGCGCCGTCAGCGGCTCATAGGTGGAATTCAGCAGCAGGACCCGCCGGCGACTCCACAGGGAAGCACCCTCCGAGCGGACGGGCGGATGGATCTCAACACTATGCAGCGACGACGCGGTTGTGGGCCCGGTTGACCCTGCCGCGGCTACCTGACTGCGGTGCCTGCGGCGTCTGTTGCCCTGCGCCATAGATCCTCCGCGAACAGTCCACCATGATTCGCCGCCGATCGCACCCCTATTGCAGGTGACCGCCGTGTCGATCCGGTGAACACCAGGCATGGGGCCGGGCCGCCTCCGCTTGGTGCCGCGAGGATGCACCACAATGGACGGCGATGGATCAGGTGACAGAGTCCTTCTACGACGCGGTCGGCGGTGCCGAGACTTTCCACGCGATCGTGTCCCGCTTTTACGCCCAGGTCCCCGAAGACGAGATCCTGCGCGAGCTGTACCCGCTGGACGACCTCGAGGGCGCGGAGGAACGCTTGCGGATGTTCCTCGAGCAGTATTGGGGCGGCCCGCGCACCTACTCCGACCGCCGCGGACACCCCCGACTGCGGATGCGCCACGTGCCCTTCCGCATCACTCCCCTGGCGCGCGACGCGTGGCTGCGGTGCATGCACACCGCCGTCGCGTCGATCGATTCGCAGACGCTCGACGACGAGCACCGCCGCGAGTTGCTCAACTACCTGGAGATGGCCGCCGACTCGCTGGTCAATTCGCCCTTCTAGATGCCTCGCAACCGAACGGAGCAGCATGAGCCCCGCAGCATGGTGGTCGAACGCGGTCTTTTACCAGGTCTATCCGCGATCGTTCGCCGACAGCAACGGTGACGGCGTCGGCGACATCGACGGAATCGTCGCCCATCTGGATCACCTGGAGCGGCTCGGCATCGACGCGATCTGGCTCAGCCCGGTCACCGTCTCCCCGATGGCCGACCACGGCTATGACGTCGCCGACCCGCGCGACATCGACCCCCTGTTCGGCGGGATGCCCGCGATCGACCGGCTGATCGCGGCGGCGCACCGGCGGGGCATCAAGATCACCATGGACGTGGTGCCCAACCACACCAGCTCCGCGCACGCGTGGTTCCAGGCGGCGCTGGCCGCCGGCCCGGGTACCGACGCGCGGGAGCGCTACCACTTCCGCGACGGCAAGGGGCCCGACGGGGCGCTGCCACCGAACAACTGGACGTCGGTGTTCGGCGGATCCGCCTGGACGCGGGTGGTCGAGCCGGACGGCAACCCGGGCCAGTACTACCTGCACCTCTTCGATGCCGAGCAGCCGGACCTGAATTGGGAGAATCCGGAGGTCTTCGAGGACTTCGCCACGTCGCTGCGGTTCTGGCTGGACCGGGGGGTGGACGGCTTCCGCATCGACGTGGCGCACGGGATGGCCAAGCCGCCCGGCCTGCCCGACGCCAAGGCCGACGTCAAGGTGCTGAGGCACACGGACGACGACCCGCGTTTCAACAACGCGGGTGTGCACGACATCCACCGCAAAATCCGCAAGGTCGTCGACGAGTACCCCGGGGCGGTGACCATCGGCGAGGTGTGGGTGATGGACAACCAGCTGTGGGCCGAGTACCTGCGGCCGGACGAACTGCATCTGGGTTTCAATTTCCGGTTGACCAAGGTCGGCTTCGACGCCGGCGAGATCCGTGACGCCATCGAGAACTCGCTCGCGGCCACCGCGATCTATGACGCCGTCCCGACCTGGACCTTGTCGAACCACGACGTGGAACGCGAGGTGACCCGTTACGGCGGCGGCGAGGTCGGGCTGCGCAGGGCTCGGGCCATGGCGTTGGCGATGCTCGCCCTGCCGGGCACGGTGTTCATCTACAACGGCGAAGAATTGGGCCTGCCCGACGTGCTGGATCTGCCCGAGGAGGTGCTGCAGGACCCGACCTGGGAACGGTCCGGACACACCGAGCGGGGGCGCGACAAGTCCCGGGTGCCGATGCCGTGGTCGGGTCAGGAGCCGCCGTTCGGGTTCTCGTCGTCGTCGCAGACGTGGTTGCCGATGCCCGCCCAATGGGCGGCACTGACCGTCGAGAAGCAGAGCGGCGATCCCGACTCGACCCTGTCGTTCTTCCAGCGGGCGATCGAATTGCGAAAGCGCCGCGTGGAATTCGACGGCGACGGCGTCGAGTGGCTGGATGCGCCCGGCGACGTGGTGATCTTCCGGCGCCCCGGTGGGCTGGTCTGCGCGCTCAACGCCGGCGAATCGCCGGTGCCGCTGCCGCCCGGCGAGCTGATGTTGGCGAGCGCACCGCTGCTGGGTGGAAAACTGCCACCCGATTCCGCGGCCTGGCTGGCGTAGCCGGCCCGGGGTCACACCGCCGAATCGACGGTGAGCATTTCGCGGCGGACTGCTCTATATGTTGTGCATGGCTTCCTACGAGTGGACAGTGATCGGTGCCGGGCCGGCGGGCATCGCCGCGGTGGGAAGGCTGCTGGATCACGGAGTTGCGGGCAAACGGATCGCCTGGATCGATCCGGCCTTCGCCGGCGGCGACATCGGCCAGAAGTGGCGGTCTGTTTCCAGCAACACCCATGTCGCGCTCTTCCTCGAGTACTTCAACGGCTCCAAGGCCTTTCGGTTCTCCGAAGCACCGCCGATGCCGCTCAAGGAGATCGATCCACAAGAGACCTGTGCGCTCGGCCTGGTCGCCGAACCCCTGGTGTGGATCACCGAGCAGTTGCGTGAGCAGGTCGACGCCTTGACGACGACCGCCACCGCGCTGTTCTTGGCGAACAGGCAATGGCGGGTCGAGACCGAACAGCGCGACATCTTCGCCGAGAATGTGGTCCTGGCCGTCGGCGCGGATCCCAAAAAGCTTTGCCACCCCGACCTCGAGGAGATACCCGTCCAGGTCGCCCTGGACCCCGACAGGCTGGCCGAAGAATCACTCGAAGGTGCGACGGTCGCCGTGTTCGGCTCGTCGCACTCGTCGATGATCGTGCTGCCGAACCTGCTGCGCCACCCCGTCAAACGCATCATCAATTTCTACCGAAGCCCCCTGAAATACGCTGTCTATCTGGACGATTGGATCCTGTTTGACGACACAGGGCTGAAGGGCCAGGCGGCCGTCTGGGCGCGCGAGAACATCGACGGGGCACTCCCCGACGGCCTCGAACGCTGCTGGGTATCGAGCCCGCAATTCGACGAGAAACTGGCGCAGTGCGACCGCGTGGTCTACACCGTCGGTTTCGAGCGCAGGAAGTTGCCCGAGACGCCGCAGTGGGGGCGGCTGGACTACAACCCCATCAACGGAATACTGGCCCCCGGCCTGTTCGGGGTGGGCATCGCGTTCCCCCAGTACGCCGAAGACCCCTACGGCTACGGGCAGTTTCGCGTGGGCCTGAAGAAATTCATGGACCATCTCGACGCCGTGCTGCCGCTGTGGCTGCGCTACGGCCCCTGATCCGCCGGCCCGCATTCGGCTTAAACTCAGCGTGATCCGTTTGACAAATCGCTCACGCCCGGCTCGCGTCAGCCCAGTAGCAGCGCGGGATCGCCGCGGCGGCGATACACCGAACCGAACCGGGCGTCCAGGCGCAACCACGTCGGCAATATCCGGACGCGGATCAATTCGTCGGCGGCGACCGCATCGGGCGACTGCGGCAGAAAACCCATCGCGGTCAACGCGAACACGCAGCGCATAGGTAGCCCGACGCGCACGTCGGCCGAGCTGACCTGAACGACCTCCTGATCGAGCAGCGACACCGGCGGGCCATGAGAACCGCTGTGCTGCTTGGCGAGTTGGGCACCGCGTTGCGCCAAGTCCAGCATCACCCGGGCCGGTATGTCCTCGAGGTGGGTGAAGCCGGATTCCGGCGGCAACGCACCGCGCCACGCCGAATCCATCGCGAAGCCAGGATCGACGTAACCCGAGGCGTCCATCGCGGAAAGGCCGCGCGCCAGCGCGTCCGCGCCCACCGACAGATCGCCGGGCCGCGCCTCACCGACCACCACCCTGCTGGCCAGCACGTCGAAACCCGTTGCTACCCAGGCCGTCAGCAGCCCCGGGGATCGGGTCCGGAATCGGATGATCGCGGCGTCGTCGAGTCGCAGTGCGCGGTCGACGAACGCGGCCAGATCCCTGCGGTGGGCGTCCATGGCGTCGGCGCCCAGCCATAATCCTCGCTCGGCTACCTGATCCACCGTTGCAGATACTCCCGATGTTGTGGCGAGAGGCGCACCAGTCGCTCCTCCTCGATATGCACGGCGGCCAGTTGCGACTCGGCGATGACGGCGGGCTTCGACTCCGGATCCGCGCCGACCGAGCGCACCTCGTAGCCCAGCGTGAAGTCGACCGCCCGCAACCGCTTGGTCCACATGGTCACCTGCAGCGGCGAATCCACCAGCCGCAGCTGGCCTTTGTAGGTCACCTTGACCTCGGCGATGAGCAACCCGATGGTCAGAATATCGACCTCGAACGCCTCTCGGAGGAACTGGACGCGCGCCTCCTCGAGGATCGTGACCATGGTGGCGTGGTTGACGTGCTGATACATGTCGATGTCCGACCAGCGCACTGGCACGGGCGCGACGAAGCCGACGCTCAACTTGATGATCCTCTTCCACTGGTGCGGGTCATGCGACGGATTTGCCGCGCGGCGACCGACAGTGTCGCGAGATCCCGGTTCCCGCTTTCCTGGATCTCGATCAGCGTTCGGCGGGCCCGCTCGACTCTCGAGGCACTCAGGTGCTCCCACTCGGCGATCTTCTCTTCACCACTTTCGTCCGGCTCCCCTACGGCCAGCACATCGAAGCACAGCGATCGCAGCGAGGCATAGATGTCGTCACGAATCGCCAAGCGCGCCAGGGAGTGCCAGCGGTCGCGTCGAGGCAGTTCGGATACCGCCGTCAGGAGCCCGTCGGTGCCGAGCCGGTCCATGAGCGCGAAGTAGGTATCGGCGACCTCGGCGGCATCGATGTCGCTGATGTCGCCGATGTCGATGATGTCGAGCAGGCTGAAGCGGTAGAGCCCGGCGGCCACCGAATAGGCGAGGTCTTCTGGCGCGCCCTGGGAGGTGAATTCCGCGGCTTCCTTTTCGACGATGGCCTTGTCGTCACCGCGCAGCCACTCCGACATGCGCGGCGTCAGCGCCTGGACCTTGGCGGCGAACCGGTTGATCTCGGCGCCGACCGCCAGCGGCTGCGGACGGTAGTTGAGCAGCCAGCGCCCCGCCCGGTCGATCAGCCGCCGGGTGTCCAGCGTGAGCCGATCCGACAGTGCGACAGGAAGATTCGCCGCGCGGATGCGCCGCCATATCGCTCCCACCCCAAAGATGGCGTCGGTGGCGACATAGGTGCGCACCGCGTCGACCGACCCGACGCCGACGTCCTCGACGATCCGGAAGGCGTAGCTGATCCCGGCGGCGTCCACCAGGTCGTTGATCAGCATGGTGGTGACGATCTCGCGGCGCAGCTGATGCGCCCGGATCTCTGGAGTGAACCGCTCCCGCAAGGGTTTTGGAAAGTACAGCGGTAGTCGGGAGGCGAACACGTCCTGCTCGGTCAGCTCCGTCTCGAGCATCTCCTCCTTGAGACCCAGCTTCACGTGGGCCATCAGGGTGCACATCTCCGGCGAGGTGAGCCCGATGCCGGCCTCGGCGCGCCGCGCGATCTCCTTCTCCGAGGGCAGTGCCTCCAGGTCGCGGTGGATGCCGCGCTGGTCGACCAGGTACTGAATCATCATGGCGTGCACGGGCAGCAGGCTCGCCGCGTTCGCGCGGCTGGTGCCGATCAGGTCGTTCTGGTCTTCATTGTCGGCGAGCACCAGCTGCGCGACCTCATCGGTCATCGACTCCAGCAGCGGTTTTCGCTCCTCGGGTTCGACCTTGCCGGCGGTCACCAGGGAGTCGATCAGGATTTTGATGTTGACCTCGTGGTCCGAACAGTCCACACCGGCCGAATTGTCCATGGCGTCGGTGTTGATCCGGCCACCCGCCAAGTCGAACTCGACGCGACCCAGCGCGGTCACCCCCAGGTTGCCGCCTTCGCCGATCACCTTGGCGCGCACCTGGCTTCCGTTGACCCGGACCGGATCGTTGGCGCGGTCGCCGACGTCGGCGTCGGATTCGGACTCCGCCTTGATGTAGGTGCCGATGCCGCCATTGAAGAGCAGGTCCACCGGCGCCTGCAGAATCGCCTTGATCAGATTGGGCGGGGTCATCTCGGTGGCCCCCTCCTCCGGCCCCTCGATGCCCAACGCAGCGCGGGCCTGCGGGCTGACCGAAATCGCCTTGTGCTCACGGCTGTACACCCCGCCGCCCGCACTGATCAGCGACGCGTCGTAATCCTCCCAGCTGGACCGCGGCAGGTCGAACATCCGTTGGCGTTCCTCCCACGAACGCGCGGCGTCGGGGTCGGGATCCAGGAAGATGTGCCGGTGGTCGAAGGCGGCGAGCAGCCTGATGTGCTTGCTCAGCAGCATGCCGTTGCCGAAGACGTCGCCGCTCATGTCGCCGATGCCCACCACGGTGAAGTCCTCGGTCTGCGTGTCGACGTCCATCTCGCGGAAGTGCCGTTTGACGGCCTCCCACGCACCCTTGGCGGTGATACCCATGGCCTTGTGGTCGTATCCGACCGACCCGCCGGAGGCGAACGCGTCACCCAGCCAGAATCCGTAGGACTTCGCGACATCGTTGGCGATGTCGGAGAAGGTGGCGGTGCCTTTGTCCGCCGCCACCACCAGGTACGCGTCGTCGCCGTCGCGCCGAATGACTTCCGTTGGGGGGCTGACCTTCCCGGTCGCGTGGTCGACGTTGTCGGTGACATCGAGCAGGCCGGAGATGAACAGCTGGTAGCAGGCGACCCCCTCGGCGCGGCTGGCCTCGCGGTCGGCCGCGGCATCGCCGGTGGGCAGCGGGGGCCGCTTGAGGACGAATCCCCCCTTGGCGCCCACCGGCACGATGACGGCGTTCTTGACCGCTTGGGCTTTGACCAGGCCCAGGATTTCGGTGCGGAAGTCGTCGCGACGGTCAGACCAGCGCAGGCCGCCGCGGGCCACCGGCCCGAACCGCAGGTGCACGCCTTCGACCCGGGGCGAGTAGACGAAGATCTCGTATTTCGGGCGCGGCAGCGGTAGCTCGTCGACCAGCTGGGCGTCCAGCTTGATCGCCAGCACGTTGCGGGCCCGCGCCGAACCCTCCCTTGTGACAAAGTAATTGGTGCGCAACGTGGCCTGCACCAGCGATGCGAAGGCCCGCAGGATGCGATCGGTGTCCAGGCCCACCAGCGCGTCGATGTCTGCGGCGACCGCCCCGGCGGCGGCCTGCGCATCGCGGTTCGCCGACGAATCGGGGCTCGGGTCGAACAGCGCCTCGAACAGCGCGACCAGCGATCGTGCGGTCGAGGGGTGTTCGTTGAGCACCGACTCTATGTGAGACTGGCTGTAGGGAAAGTTCGCCTGCCGCAGATACTTTGCGTAGGCCCGCAACAGCACGACCTGCTGCCATTGCAGGCCCGCGCGCATCACCAACTCGTTGAACCGGTCGATCTCGAGGCGGCCCTGCCAGATCGCGGTGACCGCGTCGGCGAACCGCTCCGCCATCGCGTCGCGCTCTGCTTGCGTCGAGGCCAGCCGAACGGTGGGGTGCGGTGAGATTTTGAACTGATAGATCCACACCGGCAGGCCATCGGACCGGTTGACCGTAAACGGGCGCTCCTCGAGCACCACCACACCCATGCTCTGCAGCATCGGCAACAGCTGGCTCAGCGAGGCGGTGCGTCCCCCCATGAACCAGGTCAGCTGCGCGGTCCCGTCGTCGCCTTCGACGAACACCAGCTTGACCGAGTTGTCCTGCAGCCCATTGATGATGGCGATGTGGTCGATGGCATCGGCCGGGGTGACGGCTTGCTTGTAGACCTCGGGGAAGGCGCCCGCGTAATACTCGGCGTCGGCGTGCCCCACCGAGCCGTCGGCGGCCGCGGCGACCAACCGGTCGGTCCAGGTTCGCGCGGCTTCGCTCAGCAATGCCTGAATGCGGATCCGGTTGTCTTCGGAAACGTCGACCGGCGCCGAGTCTGGCGCATCGGAAGGCAGACGAACCATGAAATGCATTAGCGCCCAAGGTGATTCGCTGACCCGCGCGGTGAACTCCAATCGGGTGCCACCGAATTCGTGCACCAGGATGTCTTCGATCTGCAGCCGCACGGCCGTGGTGTAGCGATCGCGGGGCAGATACACCAGGCAGGAAACGAAATACTGCAGGCGGTCGGCGCGCAGAAACAGCAACGCGTTTCGTTGCGGTCCCAGATCCACCACCGCCTTGGCCATCGCCAGCAGTCGTTCGGCGCTGAGCGTGAACAGCTCCGAGCGGGGAACGGTCTGGATGACGTCGAGCAGCAGCTGGCCCGGGTGTATCGGGTCGC
This sequence comes from Mycobacterium sp. NGS11, assembly GCF_059813315.1. Taxonomy (NCBI): domain Bacteria; kingdom Bacillati; phylum Actinomycetota; class Actinomycetes; order Mycobacteriales; family Mycobacteriaceae; genus Mycobacterium; species Mycobacterium sp. NGS11. The sequence continues at coordinate 17,631 of NZ_JCALEJ010000034.1, read as the reverse complement.
TGTCGGCCATGGCCAGCGCTTCGCGGACCCGGCGCGAAATCGTCGGAATCTCTAAGACATCGGCGTTCATCGCGGCCACCGTGAACAGCCCGACGAAGCGGTGCTCGATCGCGGCGCCGTCGACATATTCGCGAACCGCGATGGCGTACGGGTAGGCGCCGTAGCGCAGGTAACTGCCGACCACGGACTGCGCCAACACCAGCATCCTGTCGTCGTCGGTCAGCCGGGGGCGCGAGCCGGTGCGGGTGCGCAGGACGCCGAGGCCGGGCGTCCCGTCGCCGGAGACCTGCCCGTCGTGCACGTGGCACCGCTGGTAGCCGAGCAGCAGGAAGTTTCCGTTGACCAGCCACCGCAGCAGCGCGGCGACGTCGTCGCGGTCCGGCGCCGAGAAGTGGTCGTCGGCGTTGGCCTCGACTTGGGCGGCCAGATCGTTCAGCGCGGCGATCAAACTCGCCGCGTCGCTGGCGACCTGTTGAACGTCGGCCAGCACCTTGGGCAGCAGCCGTTCGACCTCGTTGAGCCCCTTGCTGTCGACCGACGGCAGCAGCTGCACGTGTATCCACGCCTCGCCGGCGTACTGCGATGCGCCTTCCGCTTTCGCCTCGACGCGCAGCAGGTCCCCCTCGGGGCTGCGCTTGACTTCGAACACCGGCGTCATGATTGCCGTGTACGGCACCCCGAGCCGGTGTAGCAACACGGTCACGGAGTCCATCAGCATGCCGCCGTGATCGGTGACCACTTGCAGGGCGGGGCCGAACCCGGCTGGGTCTTCCGCGGAGTACACCGCGACGCGGCTTTCGCCGTCGGGGCGGTGCAGGCCGAGTCGATAGTGCGCGCTCAGCATGGCCGGGGTCACGATGGCCGTCGGCACGGTCAGGTCGATGGGCCTGGTTTCCGCGCCCCCCGGCTCGTCGCTATGCGGACCCCGATAGCTCTCTACGTAGGCTTTCGAGATCCACTCAGGAATGTCCTGTTGCTTGCTGAAGCTGGTCCACGGCTCGAGACCTTGTCGGGCTCCGGGATCGATCGTCATGCCGATAGCTCCCAACTCACGACGGTTGTCAGTGCGCTCTGTCGCCCCGTTCCGTGGCACTGCGGGGCAGAGCTGACACTAGTCCCGCGTCAGCTTGCGGTGGGTCACTCTGTGCGGCCGTGCCGCTTCGGCTCCGAGTCGCTCGATTTTGTTCTCCTCGTAGGCGCCGAAGTTGCCCTCGAACCAGAACCACTTGGCCTCGTTGTCGTCGTCACCCTCCCAAGCCAGGATGTGGGTGCAGGTGCGGTCCAGGAACCATCGGTCGTGCGAAATCACCACCGCGCAGCCGGGAAATTGCTCGAGGGCGTTCTCCAGGGAACTCAGCGTTTCGACGTCGAGATCGTTGGTGGGCTCGTCCAGCAGGATGAGGTTTCCGCCCTGCTTGAGGGTCAGCGCGAGGTTGAGCCTGTTGCGCTCGCCACCGGAGAGCACGCCGGCCGGCTTCTGCTGGTCTGGGCCCTTGAACCCGAACGCCGACACGTAGGCCCGCGACGGCACTTCGGTCTGGCCGACGACGATGTGATCCAGCCCGTCGGAGACGACTTCCCACACCGTCTTCTTGGGATCGATTCCGGCGCGGGTCTGGTCGACGTAACTGAGCTTGACGGTCTCGCCGACCTTGACCGTGCCGCTGTCCGGCTGCTCGAGGCCCACGATGGTTTTGAACAGCGTGGTCTTACCGACCCCGTTGGGCCCGATGACACCGACGATGCCGTTGCGCGGCAACGTGAACGAGAGGTCCTTGATCAGGGTGCGGCCGTCGTAGCCCTTGTCGAGATGGTCGACCTCGACCACGACGTTGCCCAGCCGCGGACCGACCGGGATCTGAATCTCCTCGAAGTCGAGCTTGCGCGTCTTCTCGGCCTCGGCGGCCATCTCCTCATAGCGCTGCAGCCGCGCCTTGCTCTTGGCCTGACGCGCCTTGGCCCCGGAGCGCACCCACGCCAGCTCCTCCGTCAACCGCTTCTGCAGCTTGGCGTCCTTGCGCCCCTGCACCGCCAGCCGCTCGGCCTTCTTCTCCAGGTAGGTCGAGTAGTTGCCTTCGTACGGGTAGGCGCGGCCGCGGTCCAGTTCCAGGATCCATTCGGCGACGTTGTCGAGGAAGTACCGGTCGTGGGTGACCGCCAGGATCGCGCCCGCGTAGGAGGCGAGGTGCTGCTCGAGCCATTGCACGCTCTCGGCGTCCAGGTGGTTGGTCGGCTCGTCGAGGAGCAGCAAGTCGGGCTTGGACAACAGCAATTTGCACAGCGCGACGCGGCGACGTTCACCACCGGACAAGTTGGTCACCGGCTCGTCGGGCGGCGGGCAGCGCAGCGCGTCCATGGCCTGCTCCAGCTGCGAATCGAGGTCCCACGCGTCGGCATGGTCGAGCTCCTCTTGCAGCCGGCCCATCTCCTCCATCAACTCGTCGGAGTAGTCGGTGGCCATCAACTCGGCGACCTCGTTGAAGCGGTCGAGCTTGACCTTGATCTCGCCCAGGCCTTCTTCGACGTTGCCGCGAACGGTCTTCTCCTCGTTCAGCGGGGGCTCCTGCAGCAGGATCCCGACGGTCGCGTCGTTGGCCAGGAAGGCGTCGCCGTTGTTGGGCTTGTCCAGGCCCGCCATGATCCGCAAGACGCTCGACTTGCCGGCGCCGTTGGGGCCAACGACACCGATCTTGGCGCCTGGATAGAAGCTCAACGTGACGTCGTCCAGGATCACCTTGTCGCCGTGCGCCTTGCGGACCTTTTTCATCGTGTAGATGAACTCAGCCATGCCGCGGTTATGCCTTTCTGGTGCAGTGATCTCGCGGACCATCCTAGGCATCGCGCGGCAGCCGCGGCCCGCCGCTAAGCGGTCAGCGGCAGCGGGCCGGTGTCAGCTGACTCGACGTCATCGGCATCAGCGTCCTCACCAGCGGCGTCGGGCTCATCCGCCGCCGGTGCGATGGCCTCCGTGGGCGTCGGACCGGTGTAGCCCGGGCGCTCGATGCGCACAATCGCACGGGACACGTCGGGCCCGACAGAGGTGGCGCGCATCTCCAGCGACGACCGGCGGTTGCCGTCGCGGTCCTCGTATTCGCTGGTGTACACGTGGCCCACCACGATCACCGGCGCGCCCTTGCCGAGCGCGGCACCCACGCCGGTGACCAACCTGCCCCAGCAATTGACGTTGATGAAGAGCGAATTGCCGGGCTCCCAACCGCCGTCGGCCGTGCGGCGCCGGGAATTGCTGGCGACGCGAAACTTGATGACCTCCTGGGTGCCGACCTGTCGACGCTCGGGGTTGTTGACGATGTGACCGACGACGGTAAGCGAAGTTTCGAACATGGGCTGATCCCTTCTCGATTGCATTGGCTATGGCCGCCATTTAGCGCGGCGCCACCGACGAACGCCGCGGGAAACGGCCCGGAGATCGGCCGTAGCTGTGGACGAAAGCGGGACTGTGGATCAGTCGGGGTCGGCCGCGCCGGACGGCTTGGGCTTCTCGCCATGCGCCAGCTGCGCAAGCATCGCGTTGTAGGCCACCAGCTCGGCGTCGTCGTCACGCTCGGCGGCCCGGTCCAATCGTGTTGCGGTGCGGCGATCGCTGCGCGCCCACTGAATGAGCAGCGCGAGCATGACGATCACCAGCGGGAATTCCCCCGCCGCCCAGGCGATGCCCCCGCCCAGGCGCTGATCGCCCAGCAGATCGGTGTGCCAACTCAGGCCGAGCGAGCGGTAATAGTCGGCGCCGAGCACCTTCTTGGTGCCCATCAGCACCACCCCGAAAAAGGCGTGCAGCGGCAGCGATGCGAACACCACGGCCACCTTCGCCAGCGGCGGAATTGGCCGCGGCGTGGGATCGACCCCGATCACCACCCAATAGAACAGGTAGCCGCTGAGCAAAAAATGCACATTCATGGCCAGATGCCCGGCGTGGCTGCTCGCGGTGGTGTCGAAAAGGTTCGACAGATACAGCCCGTAGAACCCGGCGACGAACAGCACGGTGGCCACCACCGGATTGGTGAGGAACCGAGAGAAGCGGCTATGCAGCGCGGCCAACAGCCACTCCCGCATGCCCGGCGGATCGTCTCGGCCGGCGGCGGGCAGTGCCCGCAAGGCCAGGGTGACGGGGGAGCCGAGCACCAGCAGGATCGGGATCAACATCGACAGGCACATGTGGACCACCATGTGCATGCTGAACATCGCCGGCATATAGCGACCAACGCCCGACGACGTGGCGAATAGCAACACCAGGCAGCCGAGCAGCCAAGAAGAGGTGCGCCCCGGTGGCCAGGTGTCGCCGCGGCGGCGCAACCGAACCAGGGCGGCCACGTAGAGGGCGGCGAACACGATGGCCGCCGAACCGAAGATCAGGTCGAAGCGCCAATCGAACAGGATGCGCGCCACGGTCGGTGGCCCGTCGAAGTCGTAACCGATCTCGGCTTCGGGAATCGACGGCAGCCGCGCCGGCGGTGGCGGCGGTGGGGTGCGACCCAGGCCGACGGCGATACCGAACGTGAGGCCGAAAACAGCGGCCTCGATCAACGTCAGCCTCAGCAACGCGCCGCGCCCGTGACTCGGATCCGTTTGCAGCGCAGCCACACTCACGCGCCGCTGACGCCAGCCGAGCCCGCCCAGCAGGCACAACGCGACGAACTTGGCGATCACCAGCCGCCCGTACTCGGTGCTGAGCAGGTCAGAAGGCTGCACCCGGACCAGGGCGTTGACCAGGCCACTCACCGCCATCGCGACCCAACACCACAGCGCGATCATCGAGAAACGCCGGGCGGCCAGCCCCAGGTGATCGCCGCCACGCAACGCGTGCGCAAGCAGGGCGAGCAGGCCACCGGCCCACAGGCTGGCGGCGACGAGGTGGATCAGCAGGCCATTGGTGGCCAGGTCGTGCGAACCGCCGGCCGACGAGTGACCGGTCAACCCCAGCGGAATCAACGTCGTCACCGAGGCGGCGACCAGGACCGGCGTCCACGACCAGCGCAGCACCGACAGGCTCGCCAGCGTGATCACCGCGGCCAAGACCGCGGTCCAACGCCAGGCCGAGGCGTTCGTGACCAGACCCGCCAACGACCACATCCGCGTCGCGGGAATGTCGGCGACGGGATGTCCGGACACGTCGGAGATGGTCAGCGGGACCAGGAGGGCGGCACACACCGCCCACACCCCCGACGCCACCGTCCCTAGCCGAAGGGCCCGATACCCGCCGGCGTCCAGGACACCGTTGCGTTGCGGGGGCACCAGAAATGCGGCGAACAGAAACGCGCCGACCGCGACTACCGCGGCGATCTCACCCGCCGCCCGGACGAAGGGCAGCCCCAGCGTGGTCACCTGGCCCGGATCGGGTAGGCCCGTCGCGGTCAGCGCGCTGGCCAACGAGAGCGTCCCGATGCCGGCGGCCGTGCAGCCCGCCAGCACGGCCACCCCGACCAGCACCGGCCACACCGGCGTGCGGCGCCGGGCAGCGGCCTCGGTCGGCGCCGTGCCGGCCGGCGGGGCGACGGTCATACGTACAGGGTATGGGCGGGCCCGCCGGCTACAGTGCCTGGCTGTTCAGCAGGTCCCGGCGAGCCTTTTCCTCCCGGGCCACGAACTGATCGCGCGCGATCTGTCCGACGTAGTTGAAGTCATGCAGGATGTCGCGCAGCTCCTTCAGGAAGGCGCCTCGCCTTACCGCCAGGTCTGCGCCGGGCGCGATCAAGTCCTGGTCCTCGACAACCTGGCGTGCGGTGGCGAACAACAGCGTCGAGACCGATTCGCTGCTGCGGACCCGGGTCTGCGCCACATACTGCCGCCCGACGCCCAGCGCCAAGTCGGTCAGTTCCTTGTGTCCGATGTCCGCCGGTGCGTCGCACAGCACATCGGCGACGATCTCATAGGCCTCGAAGAACACCCGCAGCATCGCTTCGGCCATCAGCGGACGCTTCGCGAACAACAGCGCGCGGATCTCGTCACCCCCGGCGGCGACGTGAGCTTCCCAATTGTTGTGCCACGCCATCTCTTCGGCGATGTGGTCCCGGAACGTCGTCGAGTCCGCGAAATAGAAGTCGAACTTCAGCAGATCGCGCAACCGCATCGCCTGGGTCCAGAAGGCCCCCATGCGGTCGCCGCCGGCGTGGCGGGCGTGTGCCAGCGCCAGCTCGACGATCGACGTCTCCAGGAAGGCGTGGATCACCGAGTTGCGGTAGAAGGCCGCGGCGTGCTGTTCTTCGGGCGCGATGCGCCACACCGGTTCTCGGCCGCCGTCGACCCGGGTGATGGGGTGCCCGTGGGAGAGCGCATCGACCGCCGCGCGAACCCCGTCGTGCGTGCGCAGCCGCAACGCGCTGGTGGACATCGGGTCTTGTTTGCGTTCCAGGTAATCCAGCGAGTCCTGCAGGGTGTGGTGCAGCTGGCCGAGCGTCAACGCCGCACCCCGGGTCGTCAGCAGCAATGCGCAGACCAGGCCCGTTGCCGTCACCGGGGTCGCCTGCAGAATCCGCCAGGCGACCTCGAACGACATCTTCTGCAGCGCAAGACGTTTGGCGTCCGAATCGTGGGACAGCGGGCCGTTCGGAGCGCCTAGGTACTCCCGCATCGACACCGCTTCGGGGAAGCGGACGTAGATCTTGCCGTAGTTGCGTTCACCCTGGGCGCGGATGAAGTTGTACAACCAGCCCACGCCTTCGGGCGTCTTCTCACCGCCGCGGGCGTACGCTGCGTATTCGGCGGTCTCGTGCAACTGGTCGAAGCTGATCGAAACCGGTTGCAGCAGAATATCTTCGCTGCGGCCGTCCAGGTAGGCGTCGGCGACGTAGGCCAGCAGGCCAAGCTTGGGCGGCAGCATCTTTCCGGTTCGCGAGCGGGTGCCCTCGATGGACCAGCTCAGATTGAACCGCTTCTCGACGATGTAACCGACGTACTCGCGCAGCACGTACTTGTAGAGCTGGTCATTGCCGATGTTGCGGCGGATGAAGATGACACCCGAACGCCGTAGCAACGGTCCCATGGCGCCGAACGACAAGTTGATGCCTGCGAACACGTGCACCGGCGGCAACCGGTTCTCCTGCATGGCGACCGGCACCACCGCGCCGTCGATGTAGGAGCGGTGGGAGAACAACAGCACCGCCGGGTGCGCTTCCAGGCCGGCCCGCATCGCCGCGACCTGATAACCGTCGTAGTCGATCTCGGGATCGAACCCGCGGCTGAGCATCCTGCCGAGAACCCCGACGAGGTCGACCGATGCCCTGCTCCACCCGGTGGCGAGTTCGTCGAGCATCTTTCCGGCTTCATCGACGGTCGCACCGGGGATTTTGGCCAGCCCGGCGCGAAACCGGTTGGAAGCCAGGATCTCCGGCTTCACCAACCGCGGCGACTTGTACTGCGGTCCGAGGATCCGGTACTCGACGCGTTCCATCGCCAAGATGGCGCGGCGGATCACGAATTGGGCGAAGTCGTTCTTGTCTTCTCCCACCGTGATGTCGCGCCACTGCCGGCGCAGTTCGGAGACGGTGGCCGCCTCACCGGCCACCACCCGTGCGCGCTGTGGAGCGGTCCGCACGATCTGTTCTTGCTGACGGTGGTTGGGCTGATAGGGATCCCGGTTGGGAAGCAGCCCGACCAGCTTGGCGAAACGGCCGCGATCCGGCTCCGGCAGCCAGAACACTCGCACCGGCACGATCGAACGGTCCTGGCCGGATTCGAGCTCTTCGGCCAGGGCCGTCATCGCTTCCGGCGGCGCGTCGAGCGCAGGCAGCTTCACCAAGCCGAAATCCGCTCCCGGATGGTCGGTTTGCTGGTGATCCAGCCACGCGGTCACCAGTTCCATCTCGACCGCCGAGGCCATCGACGCCAATACCAGCGAGTCTCTTCCGGTAAGAACAGCGCTGCTGTCTGCAGCCGGTTCGGTCACGGATGCCCTCGAGGCGGCGAATCCGGTGGCTCGGCGTTGACGGCCGCCTCGGCGGCGGGTCGTTGCGCCTCGCCGTCTCTGAGCGCGGGCTGGGATTCGTGCGGATTTGCCTTGTGCGGCTTGGCTTTCGGTGCGGCTTTCTTCGCGGGCGTCTTCTTGGCCGCCGCCTTCTTCGCCGCTGCTTTCTTCGCCCCCGCCTTCTTGGCCGGCGCCTTCTTGGCGGGTGCCTTCTTGGCGGGCGCCTTCTTGGCCGGCGCTTTCTTAGCCGGTGCTTTGGCGGGCCGGCTCCGCGCCTTGTCTGCCGCCTTGTTCTCGGCGTACAGATCCACCTCGGGAAGTTCGTCGACGGGCCAGTCGGCGAGCGTGTCCAGGTAGAGCTGGCGGATCTCCGCGATGCGCTCCGGCAGCGTATCGAGCGTCCAGTCCTGCACCGAGAGTGGCGGAAAGACGGCGACGTCGACGGTCCCGGGGTTGATGACGGTCGAGTTCCGGGCGGCCACGAGCTCGGCGTTGCGGATCACGATGGGGACGATCGGGACGCCCGCGGCCATCGCAATCCGAAACGGCCCCTTCTTAAACGGGCCGACCTCGGTTGTGTCGACCCGGGTGCCCTCCGGGGCGATCACGATCGAAAGTCCCCTGCGCGCACGGTCTTCGACCTCGTGCAACATCTCCACCGCGGCGGCCTGATCATCACGGTCGATGAACACGCCATCGAGGAGCCTGCCGAGCGTGCCCATGACGGGGTCTTTTTGCAGCTCCTTCTTGCCTACACCGACCCAGTTGTCGCGCACCAGCGCGCCGGTGATGACTGGGTCAACCTGGTTGCGGTGGTTGAAGATAAAGACCGCCGGCCGTTGCGCGGTGAGATTCTCCTCGCCGATGACGTTGAGATGCACACCGGCGATCGCCAGCGACAGCTGGGAGAAATTGGAGGTGAAGAAGTTGACGCCGCGACGCCGATTGCGGGTCAGCACACCGACGCCCACCGCACCCGCGGCGACCGGGAACATCGAGCCGAAGCCGGCGAGGGTCCGCAGCTGCCGCCGCAGGCCCACGGGGCCGCGGCTGCTGAACCGCAGGATGGGCCAGCCACGGCGCTTGGCCACCGCGGCCATCTTGCCTTCAGGGTTCGTCGGGCGCGGATTGCCGACCAGGTACATCAGGGCGACGTCCTCGTCACCGTCGGCGTAGAAATAGCTGTCTTTGAGGTCGATGTCGTGCTCGGCTGCAAAGCGTTGCACCGCAGCGGCTTTGCCCGGGCCCCACAAGATTGGCTTCTCGACGCCACCGGTGAGCATGCCGTCTTCGGTGGTCTCGAATTTGTTGGTGAGCATGTTGGGGATGCCGAGGAAACGCGCGACCGGGTTTACCTGGATGGTCAGCGCCGACGAGCTGAGCACAACGGTGTGACCACGAGCCATGTGAGCGCGCACCAGCTCGCGCATCTCCGGGTAGATCCGCGACTCGATCCGCTGAACGAACATCCGCTCGCCGATCTCTTCCAAGTCGTCGAGCAGTCGCCCGGTCAGCGCGCCGGCGGCCTTGCCGATGAGGTCTTCGAATTCGATGCGGCCGAGGGTGTGGCTCAGGCCGGCCTGCACCATGCCGAGCAGCTCTCCCACGCCCATGTCGCGGCGCAGCAGCCGCTCCTGGGTCAAGATGATCGCAGTGAACCCGGCGACCAACGTGCCATCCAGGTCGAAGAAGGCACCGATCTTGGCGCCCGCGGGGCTGGCCATGATCTCGGCCACCGAGCCGGGCAACCGCATCTCCTGCCCGGCGTTTTGCGTTGCGCGGTCGTCGGGCTGCTCCGTCGAGGCGCTCATGAGCCCGCCGCCGATCGCGCGGACACGGCCGGCTCGGTGAACGAGGCGGGCACCGCCCGGGGCGGTGGATCACCGGCCAGCGCCAGGATCTCGTCGAAACCTTCGAGCAGGCATTGGGCGAACAACGCCTCGTTTTTCACCGAGGCCCTGTCGTAGCGCACCGTGATGGTGCACCACCCACCGCGCGAAATCAGCACCACCATCATGGCCACACCGGGCAGTGGACCGATACCATACTGCCGCAACACTTTTGCGCCGGCGATGTACGTGTCGCCGGGGAAGACCGGTACGTTGCTGGCCTGCACATCGGATCCGATCACCGAGCCGGTGATCCCTTCGAGCACCGCGGTCGGCAAGACGCTGAGTACCGGGGCAATCGAGCCGATGATGTTCATCGCGGGTTCGTCGCGGCGCTGCGTCATCTGAGCACGGATCTTCTTCATTCGCGACACGGGATCGGCGGTACCGATCGGCGCCGCCAGGTTGACACCGGTGAATCGGTTGCCCCCGGCCCCGTCCGCTTCGGCCCGCAGGTTGACCGGCACGGCCATCGGCAACGTGCTGATCGGCACGCCGAACGCCTGGTGGTAGCGGCGCAAGGCGCCGCACAGTCCGGCGAGGTAAGCGTCGTTGATCGACCCGCCACCGGCCTTTGCGGCCTTGTGCAGGTCGGCGAGCGGGATATCGATCGCCTCGCTGCGGGTGGCGAGGCTGCGGCGCCGCAGCAGCGGCGAGGGCTCTGCGGCCCGGTTGAGCACCCGCATGCCCGACATGGCGTAGCCGACGATCCCCGAAACGGTGGCCGTCGGCTCCAGCACCGCCCGCCCGGCCGCCGATACCGCACCCGACAGCGCGTTCATGACGCCGCCGACCACGGCGAAGGGCAGGTGGTTAATGCCCTGGCGCATAAGGTCATTGGATGTCAGATCCTGCGGTACGGGCAGCGGCAGCGTCGGCTTGGCCGGCGGATTGCGCTCGAGGTCATAGATCTCGGCGAACATCTGGACCCCGCCCACACCGTCGGTGACGGCGTGGCTGACATGCAATAGCGCCGCGGCCTTGCCGTCGGCCAGACCGTCGACCAGGGTGGCCGTCCACAGCGGCCGCGAAATGTCCATCGGCGACTGCAGGATGAGCTCGGCGAGGTCGAATACCTCACGCAGCGTGCCGGGTTCGGATATCCGCACCCGACGCACGTGGAAATCCAGGTTGAAATCGGGATCGACCACCCAGCGCGGCGCCGCCGTCGGCAGGGACGGTACGACGACCTTTTGCCGCAGCCGCAGCACCCGTCGCGATGCGTTTTCGAATCGGGTTCGGAACTGTTCCCAGTCCGGCGTGGTGTCCAGTAGCTCGAGCGCCATGATCCCCGAGCGGGTGCGAGGGTTCGCCTCTCCCCTGTGCAGTAAGTAGTCGACCGGCCCGAGCTCGTCGGACAACTTCATCGCCTCGACGGGCTCAGCCATGGTCACCAGTTCGACGCGCCAACCTTGTCACCGTCGAAGCCTCCTGCCTTGGACCCGCCAACCCCAATCGTCTACCCAACGCTAGTCGGGTTGCCCCGCTGGTGAAAGGAGCGGCGAGTACTGGGGAGCGGGCTCAGCCGGCCGACGTGGCCGCCAGGGGCAGTGAATCCAGCAGCGCGCCGACGCGCCGCCCGTAGACGACACCGAGGAAGTCGGCGACGGCGTCAGCGGCCAGCCGCGATCGGACCGTCGGCGTGATGTCGAAAGCGTGGTGGGCATTGCCGAGTTCGGCGTGGGCCACTGTGGCCGCGCCGGCCGCGCGCAGCGCCGCGCAGAACGCGCGAGCCTGTCCGCTGGGCACCAATTCGTCCTTCTCACCGTGCAGCACAAAGAACGGCGGCGCGTCACCGTGCACGTAGGAAATCGGCGACGCCGCCGTGAAGCGCTCCGGCTCGTCGGCATAGCGGGCCTTCATCACGAATTGCTCGAGGAACGGCAGCATCAGTTCGTGCATGTTGTCGAAATCGGTGAAGTCGTAGACGCCGTAATAGGGCGCCACCGCTTGCACGGTCGTGTCGGCGGCTTCGAAGCCGGGCTGAAAGCTGGGGTCGTTCGGGGTGAGCGCCGCCAGGGAGGCCAGGTGCCCGCCCGCCGAGCCGCCGGTGATCGCGATGAAGTCGGGGTCGCCGCCGTAGTCGGCAATGTTCTCCCGCACCCACGCGATCGCCCTTTTGACGTCGATGAGGTGCGCGGGGAACGTGGCGCGCGGGCTCTTGCTGTAGTCGATCGAGACGCAGATCCAACCGAGTTGGACCATTCGGCTCATCAACGTGTAGGCCTGCGGACGCCGGCCGTTCAGCGCCCACGCTCCGCCCGGCACTTGGATCAGCACCGGCGCCCGGCAGCCGGGCGCCAAATCGTCGCGCCGCCAGACGTCGAGCAGGTTGTCGCGAGGACTCGGACCGTAGGAGATGTCGGAAGTCTGCGCCGCGTAACGGCGGTGGGGCCCGGGCCTGCTCAACAGCCGACCGCGCGGCGCGCACAGGGCGCCGACGGCGGCGGGGTGGCAGATCTGCTCGCGAAATTCGGATCCGAAGGACTCCTCGAGGGCGGCGGTGAGGGTTCGATCCGCCCGCTGAGCCGCCCACGCCGTGCCGACGCGGCCGACGGACGGATGGGCAACCCGCGACAGCGCGTGTCCGGTCACCACGTGCGGAGGAAACTCGGTGAACAGCCAGCCGGCGAAGCAGCCGAGCGCGAACGGTCCGCCACGGAGCACCAGATTGCCCAGCTGATATGCACCGCGGGCTTCGGCCGCCAGGCGTGCCGCCTGGGCGCCCGCCCACGAGCGGTGTGAAGTCAAAGCACTGGCCACGCTCATTGCAACGCCACCCCTCGACGTTATGCACACGCCTCGTTGCGGTTAACGGCCGATTGCCGGCCGATGTTGTGCGTGTGTCGAGGGTCCCCACCATAACCGATAACTGCGGTGGCGGAAGGGTTTTCGCGCGCGTGGCGGCGGGAAATCGGGACCGCGGGTGCGGTTGGATAGACTGACCTGCACATTGCCTCCGTAGCTCAGGTGGATAGAGCAAGGGCCTTCTAATCCCTAGGTCGCACGTTCGAGTCGTGCCGGGGGCACCGACCGGGTATGAGTTCGCCTGGGCGTCTCGGGCGCGCTCCCTATTCGACGAAATGTCAATTAGCATCTGGAAGATGACGGCGCGCCGATTAGCGCGTTTGCTGGGTGTCGCGGTGGTGACAACCGGTGCGGCGCTGCTGTGCCCGCCGATTTCCACGTCCGCCGCGCCCTGCCCGGACGTCGAGGTGACATTCGCCCGCGGTACCGCCGAGCCGCCCGGCATTGGCGGGGTCGGACAGGCCTTCATCGACTCCTTGCGTTATCAGGTCGGGGGCCGGTCCCTCCCGGTGTATGCGGTCGACTACCCCGCCGACGAGGATTTCGCCCCGTCAGCGTCCGCGGGCGCCGGCGACGCTCACGCTCACGTCCAATCCATGGTGGCGAACTGCCCCCACACCAAGCTGGTGCTCGGCGGATACGGACAGGGCGCGATGGTGATCGATCTGATCACCATCGCCCAGGCACAGATCGCGGGCTTGGTTCCTCAGATACTGACGGCGGACGAGGCGGACCATGTCGCCGCGCTCGCTCTGTTCGGGAATCCGTCGGACCGGTATCTGGGGGCGCCGGTGAGCGTGGTCAGCCCTTGGTACGGGGCCAAGGCCATTGACTTGTGCGCGCCCGGCGATTCGGTGTGCGGTCCCGGCCCCCTGGCGGTGCCGTCGCACGATGAGATCTTCTCGGCGGCGCACTTGTCCTACCAGGCGTCCGCAATGCCGGGTCAGGCCGCCACATTCGTGGCCGGCCACCTCTGACTCGACTGCTGAGTTCTTTCATACTGCCCAATAATCGGGCAAAGACAGAAGCCAATGTGAAAAGAATGCGGTTTAATCATTGGACACCGTTGTCGAACGAGCAGACGGCGCTTACTTCGAGAGCTTTTGCTAGAGGGTCTTCTCTTCGAGAGGGTTGGCGACATATGGCGACGAATGAATGGCAGCCGGTGGTGCGTGTCGGGGAGCCGACGTTCATAGCCGGCGTTGGCAGCCGAATCAAAGTCGAAGTCAAGACGAGGGGTTGGTTGAGTCGCGACTGGCGCTGCTACTTCGGGGCGCAGATCTCTCAACATCAACTCGACGCCCGGTACTCTTCGTATCCATGTTGGGATGAAGTCCAGCGTATCGAGGGTTCCTGCGCAGAGCACGATGCGGAGCAATACATCGAAATGATCGACGCCGCAATCCATTATGCGAACAACAAGGTGCGTAGTAATGCGCTGCCGAAAGCCATTCCACACGGAACGCGCATCGAGCGGCGGGGCTGTGCGGTGCGTGAGCGCCAAGCCCAACTCGATGAGCTGGCGAAGAAGCTAGCAAGACCCGAGCCCTAGCGGATCCCGCAAATTTCGACGGCCCTACCGAGCCGACGGTCGACGTCGACCCCCAGCAAGTGCGCCGGTGTCTCACCATGCGTTTGCCAGGTCGGCTGAGGGATTTGGCCGGAAACGCCGAAGGCGGCAGATAACGGTTTGATAAATCCATTATTACCATTACGTTCCGATATCCGCCGCGCGCCCCGCAAATCCTTTCGCCTTCACTCAGCACTGCCGAAGGCGCTTCGGGCCCAGGCTAATAGCGCTCAGCCAATGCGAGGCGCAAATACTATGGCTCGCCGACATGGAATTCCCGCGTTGTCCTGCTGATTCTCGCAAATCACGCTTGTGCCGCCCCGCCCCGCGCGTGCGGCGCGAAGTAGTCTTACCTCGCCCGTGGCGCTGCAGCCGATGAACCGCGGTCGATCCACCGCCAGAAAGCGAAGCCGGAGGTGCCCGATGGCCCAGTCCGAACCGATCCTCTTCGAGGTCACCAACCGCGTTGCGCTCATCACCGTCAACGACCCCGACCGGCGAAATGCGATAAGTGCCGAGTCGTCGGGACAGCTGCGCGCGGCCGTCGAGCGGGCCGAAGCCGATCCCGGTGTGCATGCCGTGGTGGTCACCGGCGCGGGCAAGGCGTTCTGCGCGGGCGCCGATCTCAGCGCCCTTGGCGCTGCCGGCGGTGGAGAAGCCGAGGCGGGCCTACAACAGCTTTATGACGGCTTCATGGCCGTCGGCAGCTGCCGGCTGCCCACCATTGCTGCTGTCAACGGCGCCGCGGTGGGCGCCGGCCTGAATTTGGCACTGGCGGCCGATGTGCGCATCGCCGGACCCACCGCCGTGTTCGACGCGCGATTCCAGAAGCTGGGACTGCACCCCGGCGGAGGTGCCACGTGGATGCTCCAGCGGGCGGTCGGCCCGCAAGTCGCCCGGGCGGCCCTGCTGTTCGGCATGCGCTTCGACGCCGACGCCGCGGTGCGGCACGGGTTGGCGCTGAGTGTGGCCGACGATCCGGTCGCCGCGGCACTGGAGCTCGCCGCCGGGCCGGCGGCGGCACCGCGGGACGTGGTGCTGGCGACCAAGGCCACCATGCGTGCCACCGTCAGTCCGGGGTCGCTGGACAACGAGCAACATCAGCTCGCGATGCGCGCGGAGCTCGGGCCGCAGTCCCATTCAATTCAATCGCCGGAATTCGCACAGCGTTTGGCCGCGGCGCAGCGCAGGTAGGCCGTGGTGCGCCGTACCGTCGTCCCCTGACGCGCGACCTACAGATCCAGCAGTGCGATGTCAGGCGACTCGATCAGATCCCTTAACTCGCAGATGAATTGCGCCGCTTGCGCCCCGTCGGCGATGCGATGGTCGAATACGCACGTCAACGACATCGTCGGGCGCGCCACGATCTCCATGTCCACGACCACGGGCCGCGGCCTGATCGCACCCACGCCGAGGATGGCCGCCTCGGGGTGATTGATTACCGGCACCCCGTCGTCCACGCCCAGCGCCCCGAAATTCGTCACGGTGAACGTCGAGCCCCGCAACTCCGCCGGCCCCAGGCTGCCGGCACGGGCACCGGCGATCAAATCGGCTGCCCGGCCGGCCAGTTCGCGGGTCGTCTTCCTGTCGGCCTCCCTGATGACCGGGACCAGCAGCCCACGGTCGGTGGCTACGGCGATGCCCAGGTGCACATCATGCTCGACGCGCACCTGTGGCCCCTGCGGCGAGTCGACCCAGGTGGAGTTCAGCATTTCGTTGTGGCGCAACGCGATGACCAGCAGTCGCAACACCAGCACGAAGGGCGATATGGTCCCCGCCGCCGAGCTGAACCGGTCCGACAGTCTGGCCAGCTCGGTGCAGTCGACCTCCACACCGACCTTCGCTGCCGGAATCTCTCTGTGCGACAACGTCATTTTCTCCGCCATCCGGGCCTGCACACCCCGCAGCGGCCGGACATCGGCGCCATTGCCGTTCCCGCGAGCCGCCGCCAGCACATCCTCCCGGGTGATGATGGCGCCGGCGGCGTGCTGCACCGAATCGAGGTCAACCATCAACTCCTTGGCCAGCTTTCGCACCGGGGGGGCGGCCAGTGGGCGGGTGGGCCGCCGGCTGGTGTCGATGCCGGAGTCGGCGCCATAGCCGACCAGCGTCGGCACGGCGGGTTCGACGTCGGGCGGGTCACCGCTGAGCGGCACTGTGTCGATCTGCAGCAGCACCGCTCCTACGTTGACCACATCGCCTTCGGCGCCATTCGTTTCGACGATCCGCCCGGCGTATGGGCTCGGGATTTCCACCTCGGCCTTGGCGGTCTCCACCGTGCACAGCACCTGATTGAGCTCGACGACGTCACCGATCGCCACGTGCCACTGCGTCACTGTGACTTCTTCGAGTCCCTCGCCGAGGTCGGGGACCCGAAACGACTTGACCCGCCCCTCGTTCATGGCTGCGCCAACACGCGTTCGACGCAATCCAACAGCCGGTCGGGGCCGGGCAGCCACCACTTCTCCAGCCGCGCCGGCGGGTATGGGGTGTCGAACCCGCACGCGCGCAACACCGGCGCCTCAAGCTCGTAGAACAATTCCTCTTGAATGCGGGCGGCCAAGCCCGCTCCATACCCCAGGCTTCGCGGGCCCTCGTGCATCACCACGCAGCGCCCGGTCCGGTGGATCGACGAGGCGACGGTATCGAAGTCGAGTGGCACCAGGGAGCGCAGATCGATGACTTCTAGACTCCAATCACGTTGCCGCTGCGCCTCTTCGGCGGCGCCGACGGCGGTGCTGACCAAGCTGCCGTAGGTCACGACGGTCACGTCGGTGCCGGGCCGGCGCACCATCGCCTGCCCGATCGGCGGTTCGGGCCGTGTCACCTCGACCAGGCCGCGCCGCTGATACCGTCGCTTGGGCTCCAGATACATGACCGGGTCCGGGCACGTGATCGCGTGACGCAGCAGCCAATACGCGTCAGCCGGGCTGGACGGCACCACAACCTTCAAGCCTGCGGTATGTGCCCAGTACGACTCCGTGGAATCCGAATGATGTTCGGCGGCACCAATTCCCCCGAAGGAGGGGATGCGCACCGTCACCGGCATGTTGATTTCGCCGCGGGTGCGGGTGCGATATTTCGCCAGGTGGCTGACCACCTGATCGAAAGCGGGGTAGCAAAACCCGTCGAACTGGATCTCGGGTACCGGTACGAAGCCGCGCAGCGCCAGGCCCACCGCGACCCCGATGATGGCGGACTCCGCGAGCGGCGTGTCAAAGCAGCGGGTCTCGCCGAACGCCGCGGCCAGCCCCTCGGTTACCCGGAACACTCCTCCCTCGACCGAGACATCCTCGCCGAATACCAGCACCCGATCGTCGGCGGCCATCGCGTCGTGCAACGCGCGGTTGAGCGCCGTCACCATGGTCAACGACTGAGCGCCCAGCGCGACGTTCTGCGTTGCCGGGCTGAGTGTTTCGTCGTGGCCGGCCGGGCGATCGGCGAGT
>NZ_JCALEJ010000033.1:0-49034 GCF_059813315.1 Mycobacterium sp. NGS11 | reverse complement strand
TCAGGCGGCGGCGGTGGCGATCCTGCAGAGCTGGCTGGATCAGCGCCGCGCCGCGGTGGCGGGGGAGCTCAGCGATGGTTGACAGCGCACGGCGGGAACGAGCCGAGCCCGAGGCAGTGGGCGCGCCGTCGGCGCGCAGGTCGAGCCGCGTCGCCCGCAACCAGGCCAAGCGGGGCCGTCGGCGGCGCTTCGTCGTCAAGATCGCGCTCGCGGTGTTCGTCGTGGTGGTGGTCGCCGGCGTGTTCGCGGGCGGCAAGCTGTGGCACGCGCTGTTCGGGCTCGGCGACGACTACAGCGGTAGCGGCAAGCGGGACCTGGTGATTCAGATTCAGGCCGGTGACTCCACCACCAACATCGGCGAGACCCTGCAAAAAGAGCACGTCATCAAGACGGTGCGGGCGTTCGTCAACGCCGCGCACGGCAACAGCGCCATCAACTCGATTCAGCCCGGCTTCTACCGGATGCGCACCGAGATCCCGGCGGCCAACGCCGTCGCGCGGTTGACCGACCCGAATAGCCGGGTGGGCCGGCTGGTCATCCCGGAAGGCCGTCAGCTTGACGACACCACCGATATGAAGACCAACGTGGTGACGCCCGGAATCCTGACGCTGATCTCGCGAGCCACCTGCGTGGACCTCGACGGTGACACCCGCTGCGTCCAGGCGCAGGACCTGCGCGCGGCCGCGACCAACAGCTCTCCCTTGGCGTTGGCGGTGCCGCCGTGGGCCACCGAACCCGTCGGCGAGCTCGGCAGGGACCACCGCCGGATCGAGGGCCTGATCGCGCCCGGCACCTTCAACATCGACCCATCCGCTTCGCCGGAGGCGATCCTGGCCGCCCTGATCGGGGCGGGGGCCGAGGAGTACGTGAAGTCCGGGCTGGTGGACACCGCCCAGGCGATGGGGCTGTCGCCCTACGACATCCTGGTGGTGGCGTCGCTGGTGCAGCAGGAATCCAACTCCCAGGACTTCGCCAAGGTCGCGCAGGTCATCTACAACCGCCTGCACGCCCACCACACGCTGGAGTTCGATTCGACGGTCAACTACCCGCTGGACCGCCGCGAGGTGGCCACCAGCGACGCCGACCGGGCCCAGAAGACGCCGTGGAACACCTACGTGTCGCAGGGCCTGCCGGCCACCGCGATCTGTTCGCCCGGCACCGACGCGCTGCGCGCCGCCGAGCACCCGGAGCCCGGCGACTGGCTGTATTTCGTCACCATCGACGGCCAGGGCACGACGCTGTTCACCCGCGACTACCAACAACACCTGGCCAACATCGAGCTGGCTAAGCGCAACGGTGTCCTGGACAGCACGCCCCGCTAGCGCGGGCCCCCGCAGGGCGGCCGTGCTCGGCAAGCCGATCGCCCACTCGAAGTCCCCGGAATTGCACCTGGCCGCCTATCGTGCGCTCGGCCTGACCGACTGGACCTACGAGCGCATCGAGTGCGACGCCGAGCAGCTGCCCGGCGTGGTCGGCGGCCTCGGCCCCGAATGGGCCGGGGTGTCGGTGACCATGCCCGGCAAGTTCGCCGCCCTGCGCTTCGCCGACGAGCGCACCGACCGGGCGCGGCGGGTGGGCTCGGCCAACACCCTGGTGCGCACGCCGACCGGCTGGCGGGCCGACAACACCGACATCGACGGGGTGGCCGGGGCCCTCGGCAGCGCCTCGGGATGGGCGCTCGTCTGTGGATCGGGGGGCACCGCGCCGGCCGCCGTGGCCGGCCTGGCCCAGCTGGGCGTCGCCGGCATCACCGTGGTGGCCCGCAACGCCGAGAAGGCGGCCCGGCTGGTGGACCTGGGCAACGAGCTGGGCGTGCCGACGCGGTTCTGCGACCTGGACGGCGACGGGCTGGCCGATGCGGTGGCGGGCGCCGAGGTGCTGGTCAGCACCATCCCCGCGGAGGTGGCCGAACGCTACGCCGGCACCTTCGCACGCATCGGTGTGCTGCTGGACGTCGTCTACGATCCGTGGCCCACGCCGCTGGCCGCCGCGGTCGGCGCCGCCGGCGGGCGGGTGGTCAGCGGTCTGCAGATGCTGCTGCATCAGGCCTTCGCGCAGGTGGAACAGTTCACCGGGCTGCCCGCGCCGCGCGAGGCCATGACTTGCGCGGTGGCCGCACCGGATTAGTTTGCCGGGCATGCGGATTGCGGCGGCGTTCGTGGTGCTGGCCTGGCTGGCGGCGTTGAGTCGCTACGACATTCGCCAACGCCGCCTGCCCAACGCGCTGACGCTGACCGGGGCCGTGGTGGTGCCGGCCGTCGCGACGGTGGCCGGGCGCGGCTTAGCGGCACTGGCCGGAGCCGTGGCGCTGACCGCGGTCTACCTGGTGGTGCACTGCGTGGGGCCGGACGGAATGGGCGCCGGCGACGTCAAGCTGGCCATCGGTCTGGGCGCACTGACCGGTTGCTTCGGGATCGGCGTGTGGTTTCTGGCCGCGGTGGGGGCGCCGCTGCTGACCGCCGCGCTGGCGGTGGTCGCCATGGCGCGGGGCGCCGGTAGGTCGGTGCCGCACGGGCCGTCGATGTGTCTGGCCAGCGCGGCGGGCATCGGGCTGGCGCTGTGTTGACGCCCTCACTTCGGCACGGCGGTGGAGCGCAGCAGCGGCAACAACTCATCGCCCAGCCTGACCGTCTCCGACATGTACGGGGTGTCCGACAGCACGAAATGGCTGACCCCGAGGTCGGCGTAGTTGCGCAGCGCGTCCGCGACTTCGACGGCCGAGCCGACCAGCCAGGTCGTCCCGGCGCCCTCCCCGCCGTACTTGCTCGGCGTCGTGTACAGGCAGGAATCGAGCACCTCGCCGCGCCCGGCGAGGTCGTTGAGCCGCCGCTGCCCCTCGGACCCGGCCGGGTCGTGCAGCAGCAGCATGGTCGGCGTGCCGGCCAGCTTGGCGACCTTCGCCTCGGCGTCGCGCCAGGCCTGCTCGGACGTGTCGCGCACGAGCGTGGTCACCCGAAGCCCGAATTCCAGCGGCGCGTGTTCGCGACCGAGCTTGTCGGACAACGACTTCAGCCGGTCGATGCGCTCGGCGATCCCGTCCAGTGACTCGCCCCAGAACAGTTGGACATCGGCGTCGGTCGCGGCGACCTGCTCGGCGGTCGCCGATGCCCCGCCGAAGTAGAGCTTCGGGAACCGGCCGTCGGCCGCTCCGAGCGGGCGCGGCTGCAGCGTCGAGTGTTCGACGGTGAAGAACTCGCCGCGAAAGGTGACGTCGTCCTCGCTCCACAAGCGGCGAACCAGCCGCATGAATTCGCGGGTGCGGTCGTAGCGGCGCGCTTTGTCGACTTCGGCGTCGCCATACGCGGCCAGGTCGTCGGCGCCGCTCACGATGTTGATCAACAGCCGGCCGTCGTTGAGCCGATCCAGGGTCGCCGCCGCGCTGGCGAAATGCGCGGGATGCCAGTACCCGGGGCGGACCGCCACCAGCGGGGCGAAGTTGTTGGTGCGCGCGGCGATTGCTGTCGCGACGGTGAACGTGTCCGGTCGCCCCCAGCCGGTGCCGATCAGCGCGCCTTCCCAACCGTGTTGCTCGGCGCGCAGCGCCAGGTCGACCGAATAGTCCAGACTTCCCCAGCCGTCGACCGTGTCATCGCCTCGATGGCCCGGCTCGACGGTATTCGGTATGTACCAAAGAAATTGCCCCACCAGCCATCATGGTGGCACACGACCGCGATCGCGTGGCGCGGCTTCGCGGCTTATCCCATGGTCATCGCCGGAATCACCGCGGATGAAAGTCGACGGGTGAGCGAAAATTCAGCACGCAGCAAACCGTTGGCGGTAACGTCCGCTCCTGACAGCCTTCCGGGCTGGCCGTCCCGCGTACGACATCGATTCGCCCAGAGAGGCTTTGACACCCATGCCCGTCGAATCCCACGACCACACGCCGGCGGATCCGGCGGGGATCGACGGGGTGCTCGCCGAAATCGCCGCCGATTACCGTCATCGGTTGGCCTGCGGCGGGACCCAGCCGCCCCTGCGCGGCCTCGAACTCGTCCGCGACCATCGGTGGGGCGCGGTGCGGTTGGCCCGCGAGCACGGCGGCGCCGGCTACTCGGCGGCCCAATTCTTCGACCACCTCATCGCGCTCGCCGCGGCCGATCCCGACCTGGCACACATCCTGCGGATTCACTACGCGCTGGTGGAGGAATTACAGGTCGCGCCGCGGCCGCTGGGCAGCGACCGGTGGATCGCGGTGGTCGCCGAGGGTGGGCTGATCGGCGGCGCCAACGCCGAAAAAAGCCAGAAGTCGATCGGAGGCAACGAGCGTGACACCCGGTTGGTGTCGACCTCGGACGGGCTGCGGCTGCGCGGCCGGAAGTTCTACAGCACCGGCGCGCAGTTCTCCGATTACCTGCGCATCACCGCGCAGGACGACGACAACGCCCCAACCGCCGTGGTGATCCCGGTGGACCGGGCCGGTGTCGAGCACCTCGACGACTGGGACGGCATCGGCCAGCGCCAAACAGGCAGCGGCACAACGGTATTCAACGACGTCGCGGTTGCGCCCGACGAAGTGTTCCCGATGGCCGACATGATCGGGGTGAACCGCGCCCGGGGCGCACTGATGCAGCTCTACCTGCACGCGATCGCCGCCGGCATCCTGCGGGCGCTGACCGAAGACGCCGCGGCGCTGGTGCGTGGCCGGCGACGCACCTACACGTTCGCCAGTGTCGAGGAGCCCAGCTCGGATCCGCAGCTGCTGCAGATCGTCGGCGAGATCGACGCGGTGGCCTACGCCGCGCAGGCCTTGGTGCGCAGCGCGGCGGCCGAACTCGCGCCCGCGCTGGAGGCGGCGCGCAGCACGGGGATCGATCCCGATCTCGAAACCAGGTCGTCGATCGCGGCCGCGCGCGTCAAGGTCACGATCCAGGAGCCCGCGCTGCGGGCCGCCTCGCGCATCTTCGACGCCGGCGGCGCGTCGGCCGTCCAGGCGTCGGCGTTGCTGGATCGGCACTGGCGCAACCTGCGGACGTTGTTCTCGCACAACCCGACCGTCTACAAGGCGCGGGTGCTCGGCGATATCGCCGTCAACGGCGCGGACCTGCCCCAGAGCAGTTTCTTCTGACGCAGCGCGCGGATTTAAGTCAGCGCAGGTGCCCATGGGACAATGGGACCCGTGTTGCGTTGGATCACTGCTGGGGAGTCGCATGGCCGCGCGCTGGTTGCCGTGCTCGAAGGCATGGTCGCCGGTGTGGAGATCACCTCCCTCGACATTGCCGAACAGCTGGCCCGGCGCCGCCTCGGTTACGGCCGCGGCGCCCGGATGGCTTTCGAGCGGGACGCGGTGAGCGTGCTGGCCGGGGTGCGTCACGGCGTCACACTGGGCGGGCCGATCGCCGTCGAGATCGGCAATACCGAATGGCCGAAGTGGGAGACCGTGATGGCCGCCGACCCGGTCGACCCGGGGGAGCTGGCGGACAGCGCGCGCAATGCGCCGCTCACCCGGCCGCGGCCCGGCCACGCCGACTACGCGGGCATGCTCAAGTACGGCTTCGAGGACGCCCGGCCGGTGCTGGAGCGGGCGAGCGCGCGCGAGACCGCGGCCCGCGTCGCGGCGGCCACCATCGCGCGTTCGTTCCTGCGTCAGGCGCTCGGCGTCGAGGTGCTCTCGCACGTGATCGCGATCGGCCCGTCGGCGCCCTACCAGGGCCCGCCGCCGGGCCCGGGCGACCTGTCCGCGATCGACGCCAGCCCGGTGCGCGCCTTCGATAAGGCGGCCGAGGAGGCGATGATCGCCGAGATCGAAGCCGCCAAGAAGGACGGCGACACGCTCGGCGGGGTGGTCGAGGTGGTGGTGCTGGGCCTGCCCGTCGGGCTCGGCTCGTTCACCAGCGGCGACAACCGCCTCGACAGCCAGCTCGCCGCCGCCGTCATGGGCATCCAGGCGATCAAGGGCGTCGAGATCGGCGACGGTTTCGAGACGGCGCGCCGCCGCGGCAGCCGGGCCCACGACGAGATGTACCCCGGCCCCGACGGGGTGGTCCGCTCGACCAACCGTGCGGGCGGCCTGGAAGGCGGCATGACCAACGGCCAGCCGCTGCGGGTGCGCGCCGCGATGAAGCCCATCTCCACGGTGCCGCGGGCGCTGGCCACCGTCGACATGGCGACCGGCGACGAGGCCGTCGCCATCCACCAGCGCTCGGACGTGTGCGCGGTGCCCGCCGCCGGCGTCGTGGTCGAGGCCATGGTGGCGCTGGTGCTGGCCCGGGCGACCCTGCAGAAGTTCGGCGGCGATTCGCTGGCCGAAACCCGGCGCAACGTCGAGGCCTACCGACGCGCGGTCGCGGAGCGGGAATCACCGGCGGCCCGGGGTACCGCGTAGTGGCGCCGAAAGCGGTCCTGGTGGGTCTGCCCGGATCGGGCAAGTCCACCATCGGCCGGCGGCTGGCCAAGGCGCTCGGCGTCGATTTCCTCGACACCGATGTGGCCATCGAGCAGCAGACCGGGCGTCGCATCGCCGACATCTTCGCCACCGACGGCGAGCCGGAATTCCGCCGGATCGAGGAGGGCGTGGTGCGTGCGGCGCTGGCCGACCACCACGGCGTGGTGTCGCTCGGGGGCGGCGCGGTCACCAGCCCGGGGGTGCGTGCCGCGCTCGCCGGCCACACCGTCATCTATCTGGAGATCAGCGCCACCGAGGGCGTGCGGCGCACCGGCGGCAACACCGTGCGCCCGCTGCTGGCCGGACCGGATCGCGCCGACAAGTACCGCGCCCTGCTGGCCGAGCGCAGCCCCCTGTACCGGCGAGCGGCGACCATCCGTGTCGACACCAACCGGCGTAACCCCGGCGCGGTGGTCCGCTACATCGTCTCGCGGTTGCAGGCCCCCGCCGGGGCCGCCACATGACAGCGCCGGCGACGATGCAGAGCGCAGCGATGAGGAGGAGCGGCGCACGTGACTGAGCCCGGGGATCCGGTCACCATCGAGGTTGCCGTCGACCCGCCCTACCCGGTGATCATCGGCACCGGCTTGCTGGGCGAGTTGGACGAACTTCTCGTCGGCCGGCACAAGGTGGCCATCGTGCATCAACCGGTGCTGACCGAGACCGCCGAGGTGATCCGAAGCCGGTTGGCGGACAAGGGTGTTGACGCGCACCGCATCGAAATCCCGGACGCCGAGGAGGGCAAGGACCTGCCGGTGGTGGGCTTCTTGTGGGAAGTCTTGGGCCGCATCGGTATTGGACGCAAAGACGCTTTGGTCAGCCTCGGGGGCGGAGCGGCCACCGACGTCGCCGGCTTCGCGGCGGCCACCTGGCTGCGCGGCGTCGACATCGTGCACGTGCCGACCACGCTGCTCGGCATGGTCGACGCGGCCATCGGTGGCAAGACCGGGATCAACACCGACGCGGGTAAGAACCTGGTCGGGTCGTTCCATCAGCCACACGCCGTACTGGTCGACCTGGCGACGCTGCAGACGTTGCCGGCCAACGAACTCGTCGCGGGGATGGCCGAAATCGTCAAGGCGGGATTCATCGCCGATCCGGTGATCCTCGACCTCATCGAGGCCGATCCGCAGGCCGCGGTCGACCCGGCGGGTGACGTGCTGGCGGAGCTGATCCGCCGCGCGATCGCCGTCAAGGCGGAGGTGGTGGCCGCCGACGAGAAAGAGTCGGAGCTGCGCGAAATCCTCAACTACGGACACACATTGGGGCACGCGATCGAGCGTCGCGAGCGCTACCGGTGGCGGCACGGCGCGGCGGTGTCGGTGGGATTGGTTTTCGCCGCCGAGCTGGCCCGGCTGGCCGGCCGCCTCGACGACGCCACCGCGCAGCGGCACCGCACCATCCTGTCCGCGCTCGGCCTGCCGGTCAGCTACGACGCCGACGCGTTGCCGCAGTTGCTGGAATACATGGCGGGAGACAAGAAGTCGCGGGCCGGGGTGCTGCGGTTCGTGGTCCTCGACGGCCTGGGCAAGCCGGGCCGGATGGCCGGCCCCGACCCGTCGCTGCTGGCGGCGGCCTATGCCGGACTCGCGGAGGAGGCTTCGTGACCACGACGGTGAACGTCATCAACGGCCCGAACCTGGGCCGGCTGGGCGTGCGCGAGCCGGACGTGTACGGCGACACGACGCACGATCAGCTGGCCGCGCTGATCGAACGGGAGGCCGACGCGCTCGGCCTCAAAGCCGTTGTGCGACAGAGTGATAACGAAGCGGAACTGCTGGACTGGATCCATGCGGCGGCCGACGCGGCCGAACCGGTGATCCTCAACGCCGGCGGGCTCACCCACACCTCGGTGGCGCTGCGCGACGCGTGCGCGGAGTTGAGCGCCCCCCTGATCGAGGTGCACATCTCCAATGTCCATGCGCGCGAGGAATTTCGGCGACACTCCTACCTCAGCCCCGTCGCGACCGGCGTGATCGTCGGGCTGGGGGTGCAGGGCTATCTGCTCGCCCTGCGCTATCTGGCCGGGAAGCCCGGCGCCGACAGCTAGCCCTTGTCGTGTTCGGTGCCGGGCCTGGTGTGCTCGTCGCCGCCGCGGGTGCGGATCACCTCGGTCTTCGGGTCGTCTCCGGCCTTGGGGATCGTTTCGGTCGGCGATTCGGTGGTGGACACCTTGTCGGTGGGCGCGTCGCGCTCGGCCGTGGCGACCGATGCGGTGCGCGCCTCAGTGTGGGCATCGGAGCCCTGCGCGGGAATCTCGCCGGTGGGCGCGTCGTCGGCGCGCACCGCGGAGAACACGTCGGTATCGGCTCGGTCCTCGTCAGCGCCGGGCCGGCGCGCCGGGGGATTGCGGTCGACCCGCCAGCGCCCGATGGTCACGCCGATGATCCCGGGCACGAAGACAATCAGCGCGGTGAAGGCCGCGAACGTCGTCAACTCGTTGAGCAGCCCCCCGGTGTACAGGCCGCTGTAGAAGGTGGCGATCAGCCAGGTGACGGCTCCGCTGAGCACGCCGGCCACCAGGCCGGCCAGCAGCCAGGTCATCGCCAGGTCGCCGCGGCGATCGGGGTCGGGGTTGGCGATGGCGTCGGCCCGGCCGTCGCGAATCCCCCAGATGACCACGCCGATGATGAACACGAGCAGCAGCGCCACGCTGAACAGCGTCGCCTGCGTCTGCCACGCGTTGATCAGCGCACCCTGGAACAATCGGACCACGACCATCGCCGCGGCGTAGACCAATCCGCGCAGCATCCAGTTACTCATGGCCCAAAAGCGTAGCGAGTACCGTCAAGACCCGTGACACATTCACAGCGTCGGGAAAGGCTCAGAGCGCGACTCGAGGCCAGCGGATTGGATGCGCTGCTGGTCACGGACCTGGTGAACGTCCGTTATCTCTCCGGTTTTACCGGATCCAACGGCGCGTTGCTGGTGTTCGCCGACGATCGCGGCCCCGTGCTGGCCACCGATGGGCGGTACCGGACCCAGGCCGCCGAGCAGGCACCGGACCTCGAGGTCGCGATCGAACGGGTGCTGGGACGCTACCTGGCCGCACAGGCCGCGAAGGCGGGCGCGCGGAAGCTGGGCTTCGAAAGCAATGTGGTGACCGTCGACGGATTCGACGCCCTGACCCGCGAGCTGGACGAGCGGAAGTCGGCCACCGAGTTGGTCAAGGCGGCCGGGACCGTCGAAGCGCTGCGCGAGGTCAAAGACGCCGGCGAGGTCGCGCTGCTGCGGCTGGCCTGCGAGGCGGCCGACGCGGCACTGACGGATCTGGTGGCGCGTGGCGGCCTGCGGCCCGGCCGGACGGAACGCGAGGTCAGCCGCGAGCTGGAGGCCCTGATGCTGGACCACGGCGCGGACGCGATCTCGTTCGAGACCATCGTGGCCGCCGGGCCGAATTCGGCGATCCCGCATCACCGCCCCACCGACGCGGTGCTGGCCGGCGGCGACTTCGTCAAGATCGACTTCGGTGCGCTGGTGGGCGGCTACCACTCCGACATGACCCGCACCTTCGTGCTCGGCAAGGCCGCGGACTGGCAGCTGGAGATCTACCAGCTGGTCGCGGATTCGCAGCGGGCCGGCCGGGAGGCGCTGCGCGCCGGCGCCGGCCTGCGCGAGGTGGACGGCGCGGCCCGCCAGGTGATCGCCGACGCCGGCTATGGCGAGCAGTTCAGCCACAGCCTCGGCCACGGCGTGGGCCTGGAGATTCACGAAGCGCCCGGCATCGGCGCCACGTCGACCGGCACGTTGCTGGCCGAATCGGTGGTGACCGTGGAACCCGGCGTCTACCTGCCCGGCCGCGGCGGCGTGCGCATCGAGGACACCCTCGTGGTGCCCGACGAGGCTCACGGCAAGCCGCCCGAATTGCTGACCAAGTTCCCCAAAGAGCTGACCGTCTTGGCGTAGCCCGTACAGGGTTTCGCGCGTCACCGCCCGACCCCGGCCCGGCAGGCGCCGCCGCCACGCGCTCTAAACTGATCGACAAGTCACAGACAGTTCCGCAGACGGCTGTCCAAAGTCCGAGGAGATATACCGAACCGTGGCAAGCACTGCCGATTTCAAGAACGGACTCGTGCTGGTGATCGACGGCCAGCTGTGGCAGATCGTCGAGTTCCAGCACGTCAAACCCGGCAAGGGCCCCGCCTTCGTGCGGACCAAGCTGAAGAACGTGCTCTCCGGGAAGGTCGTCGACAAGACGTACAACGCTGGCGTCAAGGTGGAGACCGCCACCGTCGACCGGCGCGACACCACCTACCTCTACCGCGACGGGTCGGACTTCGTGTTCATGGACAGCCAGGACTACGAGCAGCACCCGCTGCCCGAGTCGTTGGTCGGCGACGCGGCCCGTTTCCTGCTCGAGGGCCTGCCGGTGCAGGTGGCGTTCCACAACGGGGCGCCGTTGTACATCGAGCTGCCCGTGTCGGTCGAGATGGAGGTCACGCACACGGAGCCGGGCCTGCAGGGCGACCGGTCCAGCGCCGGGACCAAGCCCGCCACCGTGGAGACCGGGGCCGAGATCCAGGTGCCGCTGTTCATCAACACCGGAGACAAGCTGAAGGTCGACACGCGCGACGGCAGCTACCTGGGGCGCGTCAACGCGTGAGCAGACCCGTCAGGGGACGCCATCAGGCCCGTAAACGTGCCGTCGACCTGTTGTTCGAAGCCGAGGCCCGTGGGCTGAGCCCGGCGGAGGTCGTCGACGTCCGCACCGGGCTGGCCGAAACGAACCCCGAAATCGCGCCCCTGCAGCCGTACACCGCCGTGGCGGCCCGGGGCGTCGGCGAACACGCCGCGCACATCGACGACCTGATCAGCTCGCATCTGCAGGGCTGGACGCTGGACCGGCTGCCCGCCGTGGACCGCGCCATCCTGCGAGTCGCGGTCTGGGAGTTGCTGTATGCCGACGACGTGCCGGAGCCGGTCGCCGTCGACGAGGCCGTCCAGCTGGCCAAGGAGCTGTCCACCGACGACTCGCCGGGCTTCGTCAACGGCGTCCTGGGCCAGGTCATGCTGGTGACGCCGCAGATCAGGGCCGCCGCCCGGGCGGTTCGGGGCGCGGTGGGTTCCGACATGACAGCGGAGGAGCACGGGCCGCAGCCATGACCCGGTTGGAGCTGCGCCTGCTCGTGGCGGCCGTCCTGGCCGCGACGGTGGTCATGGGTGCGGTGATCTGCGCCGCTTACGGGCTGACCATCGTCGCCTCGGTGCTCTCGATCTACGCGCTCGGCGTGGGCGCCTGGCTGTACCACTGCGTCGAACGGGTGGTCGTCGCCCGCCGCATCAGCACGGTGCGCTCGGCGGCCAAGCCGCTGCAGCCGCTGCTGCCGGTGATGGCCGCGATCATGGGACTGACGCAGGCCGTGGTCAGGTCCCTCACCGATGTCACCGAGCTGCCGGCCCGGCGCTGGGAGCTGCCGATGCTGCGGTGGACGGACGGCGCCCGGGGGCGGCGGCGCTTAATAGAGGGTGACGTGGAAAGCGACGACGGGGCGGATTGATCGAGCTGCGGTGAAATGACCACGGGCGTGACGCGGCGGGTTGACAATACGAGCGGCACGTCAGCGGCGGCGAACGAAGAACAGGTGAGGTCATGATTCGATACAGCACCCAGCCGCGACGACTTCGAGTGTCCGCGCTGGCGGCCGTGGCCAACCCGTCCTACGCCAGGGTGGACACCTGGAACCTGCTCGACGACGCCTGCCGTCACCTCGCCGAGGTGGACCTCGCCGGGCTGGACAAGGCCCACGACGTGGCGCGGGTCAAACGTCTGATGGACCGCATCGCCGCCTACGAGCGGTACTGGCTGTACCCCGGTGCGGCCAACCTGGCGGTCTTCCGCGCTCACCTGGAGAGCCTGTCCACCGTGCGGCTCACCGAAGAGGTTTCCCTGGCCGTGCGATTGCTCAGTGAATACGGCGACCGCGCAGGGCTTTTCGACACTTCGGCGCCGCTGGACGATCAGGAGCTGGTCGCTCAGGCCATGCAGCAGCACTTCTACACCGTGCTGCTCGCCGACGACGCCCCGAGCACGGCGCCGGACAGCCTGGCCGAGTGCTTGCGCGCGCTGCGCAGCCCGTCCGACGACGTGCAGTTCGAAATCCTGGTGGTGCCGAGCGTCGAGGACGCCATCACCGCGGTCGCGCTGAACGGTGAGATTCAGGCCGCGATCATCCGCGACGACCTGCCGCTTCGGTCCCGCGACCGGTTGCCCTTGATGAACACATTGCTCGGGCCCAACGAGGATGCGGAAGGCGTCATTCCGGACCGCGCCAACGATTGGGTGGAGTGCGGCGAGTGGATCAGGGAGCTGCGGCCCCACATCGACCTGTATCTGCTGACCGACGAGTCGATCGCGGCCGGCGACGACGCCGAGCCCGACGTCTACGACCGGACGTTCTACCGGCTCAACGACGTCACCGACCTGCACAGCACGGTGCTCGCGGGACTGCGAAACCGTTACGCCACACCGTTTTTCGATGCACTGCGGGCGTACGCCGCGGCGCCGGTCGGCCAATTCCACGCCCTGCCCGTCGCGCGCGGCGCCAGCATCTTCAACTCCAGGTCGCTGCAGGACATGGGGGAGTTCTACGGCCGCAACATCTTCATGGCCGAAACCTCCACCACCTCCGGTGGACTCGACTCGCTGCTGGACCCGCACGGCAACATCAAAAAGGCGATGGACAAGGCCGCGAAGACGTGGAACGCCGACCACACCTATTTCGTCACCAACGGCACATCGACCGCCAACAAGATCGTGGTGCAGTCGCTGACGCGACCCGGCGACATCGTGCTGATCGACCGCAACTGCCACAAGTCCCACCACTACGGGCTGGTGCTGGCCGGCGCCTATCCGCTGTATCTGGACGCGTATCCGCTGCCGCAGTTCGCGATCTACGGCGCGGTGTCGCTGCGCACCGTCAAGCAGACGCTGCTGGACCTGGAGGCGGCCGGTCAGCTGCACCGGGTCCGGATGCTGCTGCTGACCAACTGCACCTTCGACGGTGTCGTCTACAACCCCATGCAGGTCATGCTGGAAGTGCTGGCGATCAAGCCCGACATCTGTTTCCTCTGGGACGAGGCGTGGTACGCGTTCGCCACGGCCGTGCCGTGGGCCCGGCAGCGAACCGCGATGATAGCCGCCGAGCGTCTCGAGCAGATGCTGGCATCGCCGGAATACGTTGCGGAATATAGGGATTGGCGTACGTCGATGGAAGGGGTGGACCGGTCGGAGTGGGTTGAGCGGCGGCTGCTTCCCGACCCCGGTCGCGCGCGGGTCCGCGTGTACGCGACGCACTCCACCCACAAGTCCCTGTCTGCGTTTCGGCAGGCTTCGATGGTTCATGTCCGCGACCAGGACTTCAACTCCCGGGCCCGCGACGCCTTCGGTGAGGCCTTCCTGACCCACACCTCGACCTCACCGAACCAGCAACTGCTCGCCTCGCTGGACCTGGCGCGCCGGCAGGTCGACATGGAGGGCTTCCAGCTGGTCCGCCAGGTCTACGACATGGCGTTGGTCTTCCGCCACCGGGTGCGCAAAGACCGGTTGATCAGCAAGTGGTTCAGCATCCTCGACGAGTCCGACCTGGTACCCGAGGAGTTTCGTGCCTCCACGGTCAGCTCGACCGCGTCGATCAGGCAGGGCGCCCTGGCCGAGTGGAACGAGGCCTGGCGCTCCGATCAGTTCGTGCTCGACCCGACGCGCGTCACGCTGTTCATCGGCAACACCGGAATGACCGGATTCGACTTCCGCGAAAAGGTGCTGATGGAACGATTCGGCATCCAGATCAACAAGACCTCGATCAACAGCGTGCTGCTCATCTTCACGATCGGTGTCACCTGGTCGAGCGTGCACTACCTGCTCGACGTATTACGTAGGGTGGCAATCGATTTGGATCGCATCGTGAAGGCGGCCAGCGTCGCCGACCGGGCGTTGCAGGAGCGTCATGTCGAGGAGATCACCGAGGATCTGCCACATCTGCCCGATTTCAGCGAGTTCGACGTGGCGTTCCGGCCGGTCGATGAGTGCAAATTCGGCGACATGCGGTCGGCGTTCTACGCCGGATACGAAGAGACGGACCGCGAGTACGTGCAGATCGGCAGCGCGGGCAGACGGCTCGCCGAGGGCAAGACCCTGGTGTCGACCACGTTCGTGGTGCCCTACCCGCCGGGCTTCCCGGTGCTGGTCCCCGGGCAGGTGGTGTCCAAGGAGATCGTCTACTTCCTGGCCCAGCTCGACGTCAAGGAAATCCACGGATACAACCCGGATCTCGGGTTGTCGGTCTTCACCGAGACGGCGCTGGCGCGCATGGAGGCACAACGCAACGCGGCGATGGCGGCGGTGGGTTCGGTGACCGCTGCGTTCGAGCTGCCCGCCGACGCGTCGGCAACCAACGGGGCACGCGCCAACGGTGTCCCCGCCATGCCGTCGGTCGCGGACAGCTGAGCGATCAACCGGTCGTCGGTGCCGGGCTCACGCCGCACGTGGTGCGGGCAGAGGTGTGCGTTGCGCCCATCGACCAGTCGGCGATACCTCGCCGAATCCCCTGCAGGAGCGCGTCCCTGCCCCCAGCAGCGGTCTGGTTGCAGCTCGAACTGAGGGTGTTGAAGGGGCTGGGGTCGGCACCGGCCGGGGCGGCGCCCAGGGCACCGCAGCCGACCACTACCGCCGCGCCGACCAGTAGTCGGGCGATCACACGATCGTTACGACGCACAGGGCGTGCAATACCAGGCATGACCACGTCAGCGTAGGACGCGGCCGCTGAGAGGCCGCTGAGAACGCGCTGAACTCGACGTTTTCGCCCCGGGCGGCGGGACTGCAGAATTAACGACGTGCGGATATCCGGTGCCTCGCCGTCCCGGCGAAGCGGGCGAGCGCGTTCGTGGCACCTGGCGCACCTGGGCATTTCGGCCCGGTCGGCGGCCGTGTCGGCGATCGTCGTACTGTGTGCGCTCAGCGCGGCAGGCGCCGGCTTGGACGCGGTCTTGTACCGCAAGCTGTTGGCGGGCGTCGACTACGCCGCCGCCGAGCGGGTCCGCGACATCACCAAGGCGCTGCAGTCCGGTTCGGTCGACGACCTCGACAACGCGTTGCTGCACACCGACCAGCGGGTGGTCGCAACCCAATTGGTCGGTCCGGATGGCAACGTGGTGAAGCGGTCCGGCTCGGCGCCGAAAACACCGCTGGTCCCGGCGAATCAGTTCGACTTCAACCTGCGTCGCGGCCTGCCCGACGACGCGGTCGCCGGTGACGACATGCGGGTCAGCGGCCAAAAGGTCGCAACCCGATCCGGTGTGTACACCGTGCTGGTGGGGGGAGGCAGCGAGGCGGTCGAGGCGACCGCGCGGACGCTGGCGATCCTGTTGGCCTGCAGCGCACCGGTGATCGTCGGGGTGGCGGCGGCGGCAACCTACTGGCTGGTGCGACGGTCGCTGCAGTCGGTGGACGCCATCCGGACCAGGGTGGCCGACATCTCGACGTCCGATCTGGCCGAGCGGGTACCGGTGCCGGACAGCCACGACGAAGTCGCGGCCCTGGCAGTCACGATGAACGAGATGCTCTCGCGCCTGGAGGCGGGTCACCGTGCGCAGCAGCGCTTTGTCGGCGACGCCTCTCACGAACTGCGCAGCCCGCTGACCACCATCATCTCCGGGCTGGAAGTGGCCGAGGCGCACCCCGATCTACTCGACGCCGAATTGACGGTCAACACCTTGCTGCCCGAGGCGCGGCGCATGCATACCCTGATCGAAGATCTGCTGCTGCTGGCCCGGGCCGACGAGCAGACGCTGCTCCGGCGCAAAGAGCAGGTGGCGCTCGACGACCTGGCGCAGGCCGAAGTCGACCGCGCGCGGCGTGACACGCAATGCGTGATCCACACCGATATCCATCCGGTGCGCCTGGAAGCCGACCCGGTCGCCATGTCGCGGATGATCCGCAACCTCATCGAAAACGCTGTCCGTCATGCGGATTCGTGTGCCGCCATCGAAGTCGGCGGCCAAGGCGCAACGGTGACCCTCACCGTCAGCGATGACGGGCCCGGAATCGCCCCAGCCGATCGGCGCCGGGTGTTCGAACGTTTCGTGCGCCTGGATTCCGATCGAGCGCGTAGCGGGGGAGGGGCCGGGCTGGGCCTGGCGATCGTCGCCGAGATCGTCGCCGCCCACAACGGCGTGGTCACCATCGACGACCCGCCCTGCGGCGGAACAACAATGATTGTGACGCTGCCCGTGTCTCAGCACACCAGTCGGTAACCGACGCCCCGGATCGTCTCGATGGTGTTGGTACCGAAAGGAACATCGATCTTGCGACGCAGATATCCCACGTAGACCTCGACCACGTTGTCGGGGCCGTGGTGATGCGCGTCCCAGACGTTCTGCAATATCTCGGCTTTGGTCACCACCACGTCCTTGTTGCGCATCAGGAACTCGAGCACCCCGTATTCGCGCGGAGTCAGCGCGATGGGGGTCGAGCCCCGCTCGACCGTGTGTCGGGCGGGATCCAGGGTCAGCGTCCCCGCTTTCATGACCACCGGCCGCGCCGGTGCACCGCGACGAACCAGCGCCCGCAGCCGCGCCACCAGCACGCGGAATGAGAACGGCTTCGTCAGATAGTCATCCGCCCCGAGGTCGAAGGCGTCGGTTTCGTCGTACTCACCGTCCTTGGCGGTCAGCATGAGCACCGGTGTCCACACGTTGTGCGACCGCATCCGGCGCAGGACCTCATAACCGCTGAGCCCGGGCAGCATGATGTCGAGAACGACTACGTCAAACCCGTTTTCGGTGGCCTCCCGCAGGCCGTCGACGCCGTTGCCGACGGCAACGACGACGAACCCCTCCGCCTTGAGCCCCCTGGCCACGGTGGCGGACAGCCGCGGTTCATCCTCAACGAGCAGGACTCGCATGTGTCAAAGCTACGTCGAGTGTCGGGCGCACCCTCATTCGGGCGGCCGGTCAATGCGCATTTGGTCTGGCTGCTCGACGTCGGTGCCCGGATGAGGTTCTGCCTCATCGTCTTTGAGCTCACCGGGATGGCGACCGGGACGCTGCGGGATGACGACGAGCAACACCGCGATGAGCGCCGCGAGCGCCGCCGAGGCCCACGGGCGGCTCCACGCCAGGCCGCCGTCGGCGACGGGCTTGTCGATGAAGTCGCCCACCGTCGCCCCCAGCGGCCTGGTGAGGATGAACGCCACCCAGAACAAGGTGACGCGCGAGATGGACGTCCAGAAGTACAGGGCCGCGACCACGGCCAGGCCGGCCGCGAAGACCAGCGCGCCGCGTTCGTACCCGAAATCGCGGGTGTCCGCCAGCCAATCGCCGAGCGCGGTGCCCAGCGTCTGCGAGAACGTGATGGTCGCCCAGTAGAAGGCCTCGACTTTGGGCGTCGAGACGGTGCTGACCGATACGGTGCCCTGCGACCATCGCCAGAGGCACAGCGTCGCCACCAGGCACGCGAGCAGCAGCAGCGACCCGCCCGTGTAGCCGATGCCCAGCGACCGGTCCGCGAAATCGGCCAGCACGGTGCCGAACGTCGTCGAGGCCACGATCGTCGCCCAGTAGAGGACGGCGTGAAATCGCTTGGCGAGTATCTGCGCCGCGACCAGCGCCACCAGCGCCACGCCGAAAATCGCGACCCCGGCGGCGTAGCCCCAATTCAGCGTCATCGTGACGGTGTCGCCGCCGGTCTCGCCCAGCGTCGTCGCCAAGACTTTGATGACCCAAAAGCCCAGCGTGACCGCCGGCACCTTGGTCAGCGCGTGTTTCGAAACGTCAGTCATGCAAGCCATCTTCCTTCAGGTTCTGCTCATCAGGATCGCAAAGACGGCGGGTTCTCGCAGGTGGCGCAATAGCGCGGCGGTTGACGGTTTTGGCTGGTCGCGCCCGAAGGCGCCCCGGCGCAATGCGCCCCGCCACCGGGGCGGGCCCTCATCGGCGACCCGAAAAGCGGCCCTGAGCTGCATTAGCGTGGCCCCCGTGGCGCAACCATTACCTCTTGGCGGACCCAGGGCCGACCGCGCCCGCCGGGTCGCCGATGTGCTGCGCCAGCAGATCCACTCCGACGCCTACCCGCAGGGCCTGCCCGCGGAACTGGACCTGGCCGCCGAGTTCTCGGTGTCGCGCAACACCATTCGCGAGGCGCTGGCCGTCCTCAAGCACGAGGGGCTGATCGATCGCGGACCGAAGGTCGGCACGCACGTCGCGCAGCGCAAGTACGATCACGGGCTCGACGCGCTGCTGGGCCTGAAGGAGACGTTCAAGGATCTCGGCGAGGTCCGCAACGAGGTGCGCGCCGCGATGCCGGTCACCGCGCCGCCGTCGGTGGCCCGCCGGCTGGGACTTCGGCCGGGCGAGCAGGCGGTGTTCGTCGAGCGGCTGCGTTACCTGGGTGACCTGCCGCTCAGCCTGGACCTCACCTACCTCGCCCCAGAACTGGGCCGCGAGGTGCTGAACCACCCGCTGGAGACGAACGATCTGTTCGCGCTCATCGAGGAGGTGAGCGGGCAACGGCTGGGCTCGGCGGCGCTGGCGCTCGAGGCCATTCCCGCCGACGCGCATTCGGCGGCCACGCTGCAGGTGCCCGACGGTGCGGCGCTGCTGATGCTGGAGCGGCTCACCAGCCTCGCCGACGGCACCCCCGTGGACCTGGAGTACATCCGGATGCGGGGCGATCGAATCACCATGCGGGGCAACCTTTTCAGAGCCGAGCCGATGAGGAGCAACCCATGACGCTGATCAACAACAACCGCGCCGACGTGCCGGTCACCATCGACGAGTCGCTGTGTATCGACGGCTGCACGCTGTGCGTGGAGGTCTGCCCGCTCGATGCGCTGGCCATCAACCCCGACACCGGCAAGGCCTTCATGCACGTCGACGAGTGCTGGTACTGCGGTCCCTGCGCGGCCCGCTGTCCCACCGGCGCCGTCACCGTCAACATGCCCTATCTCCTTCGCTGAAAAGCCTCCAACCCCAGGATCTTTCATGGAACGACGCGCCATCCGGCTGGCGTCGGCGGTGTTCGCGATCGCCGCGCTCACCTCCGGTTGCTCACTGGAATCCCTGTCGCAGTCCTCCGGCGTGGTCAACGTGGTGGTGGGCTATCAGTCCAAGACCATCAACACCGTCACCGCGGGCACGCTGCTTCGCGCGCAGGGCTACCTGGAGCGCCGGCTCGCCGACACCACCACCCGCACCGGCACCAAATACGCGGTGCGATGGCAGGATTACGACACCGGCGCCCCCATCACCGCGCAGATGCTCGCCGAGAAGATCGACATCGGCTCGATGGGCGACTATCCCATGCTGATCAACGGCTCCAAGACGCAGGCCAACCCGCTGGCGAAAACCGAGATCGTCTCCATCACCGGCTACAACCCCAAGGGCGCGCTGAACATGGTGGTGGTAGCGCCCGGTTCGTCGGCGGCCACGCTGAGCGACCTGGCCGGCTCCAAGGTCTCGGCGAGTGTGGGGTCGGCCGGTCACGGCACCTTGATGCGGGCGCTGGACAGGGCCGGGATCAAAGGCGTGGAAGTGCTCAACCAGCAACCGCAGGTGGGCGCCTCCGCGCTGGAATCCGGCCAGGTGCAGGGCCTTTCGCAGTTCGTCGCCTGGCCGGGCCTGCTGGTCTTTCAGGGCAAGGCCAAACTGCTGTACGACGGCGCCGAGCTGAACCTGCCCACCCTGCACGGGGTGGTGGTGCGGCGCTCGTACGCGGCGTCTCACCCGGAGGTGCTGGGCGCCTTCCTGCAGGCGCAACTGGACGCCACCGACTTCCTCAACGACAAGCCGCTGGAAGCCGCCCGCATCGTCGCCCAGGGCAGTGGCCTGCCGCAGGAAGTGGTGTACCTCTACAACGGTCCCGGCGGTACGTCATTCGACACCACGCTCAAACCGTCACTGGTCGAGGCGCTGAAAAACGATGTGCCGTACCTGAAGTCGATCGGCGACTTCGCCGACCTCGACGTGTCCGGCTTCGCCCAGGACGCGCCGTTGCGCACCGTGTTCCGCGCGCGCGGCCTGAACTACGACGCGGCCCGGGCCGTCACCGCCAACCCGTCCGCGCTGCGCGGGGATCCCGCCCTGGCCAGCGAACTGTGGCTGGACGGTTCGAATGCCACCCAGACGGTCGCCAACCCGACGAGTCTGCTTCGCGCGGTGCGCGAGGCGACCGCCCACGGCACCAAAGTCCGTGCAGCCTACGTTCCCGACGCCGAGCTGGGCACCCGA
This sequence comes from Mycobacterium sp. NGS11, assembly GCF_059813315.1. NCBI lineage: Bacteria > Bacillati > Actinomycetota > Actinomycetes > Mycobacteriales > Mycobacteriaceae > Mycobacterium > Mycobacterium sp. NGS11. The sequence goes on along the minus strand of NZ_JCALEJ010000033.1, from coordinate 28,432 downwards.
TGGTTCGCCGATAAGGCGGTCTGGGTGCAAGACGGCCAGAACTACCTGCCGTTCGGGACGCCGGCCGGCGCGCATCGCTATCTCGCCGCACACCCGGGCGGCGCCATCGTGAATTACCAGCAGGCCCTTGGAGGTTCGGTATGACCGCCTATCTCACCGGCGACCCGGCAGCCCCGGTATCGGCGCAAGTCGTCGACCCGGTCCCGGCGACGGCCACCCCGCGACGTGCCGGCTCACCGTGGCACTGGCGGCTGCTGCGGCTCGCCTCGGTCGCCGCCGCGATCGGGCTGTGGCAGGCGCTCACCGCCGGCAAGGTGCGGTTGCTGCTGCGCTTCGACACGCTGCCCACCGTCACCGAGATCGTGCACGCGCTGGGACGCCGGCTCGGAACGTCCGAGTACTGGCTTGACCTGGCGCAGTCGCTGATCCGGATTCTCACCGGCTTCGGACTGGCCGCCGTGGTCGGGGTAGCGACGGGCGTGCTGCTGGGCCGTTCGCGCTTGTTCGCCAACACCTTCGGCCCGCTGACGGAGTTGGTCAGGCCCGTGCCGGCCATCGCGATGGTGCCGGTGGCGATCCTGCTGTTCCCGACCGACGAGGCCGGCATCGTGTTCATCACCTTCCTGGCGGCCTACTTCCCGATCCTGGTCAGTACCCGGCACGCGGTGCGGGCGTTGCCCACGCTGTGGGAGGACTCGGTGCGCACCCTCGGCGGCGGCCGGTGGGATGTGCTGAAGCAGGTGGTGTTGCCGGGCATCCTGCCCGGTGTGTTCGGCGGCCTTTCGGTCGGCATGGGCGTGGCGTGGATCTGCGTGATCTCCGCGGAGATGATCTCGGGCCGGCTCGGGATCGGTTACCGCACCTGGCAGGACTACACCGTGCTGGCGTATCCGCAGGTGTTCGTCGGGATCATCACCATCGGCGTGCTGGGTTTCGCGACCGCGGCGGCCGTGGAGGTCGTGGGCCGCCGGGTGACCGGCTGGCTGCCGCGAGCGGAGGAGGAAGGCCGGCAATGACTTTAAAAAAGGCTGGAGTGAGTCTCGAACTGGATCGAGTTCGCTTGTCCTACACCGGCGAACCGGTGATCGACGGGCTGAGCCTGACGGTGCGCCCCGGAGAGATCCTGGTGCTCACCGGCCCCTCGGGCTGTGGCAAGTCGACGGTGCTCCGCGCCCTGGCGGGGCTGCTGCGGCCCGACGAGGGCCGGATCGTCGCCGACGGTGACGAGGTGACCACCACGTCGGGGGATCGGGGCATGGTGTTCCAGGACAACGCGTTGCTGCCCTGGCGCACGGTGCGCTCCAACATCGAGCTGGCCCTGCGGCTGCGCGGCGTTTCCCGCGCCGGGCGGCGCGCCGAGGCGGACCGCTGGATCGCCGAGCTCGGCCTCACCGGCTTCGGCGACTACCTGCCGAAGAGCCTGTCGGGCGGTATGCGCCAGCGCGTCCAGCTGGCCCGCGGGCTGGCCGGCGCGCCGCGCGCGGTGATGATGGACGAGCCGTTCGGCGCGCTGGACACCCAGACCCGTACCGCCATGCAGCGGCTGCTGATCGACACCTGGCGTGCCCATCCGACGACGATCGTCTTCGTCACCCACGACGTCGACGAGGCGCTGCTGCTCGGCGATCGCATCGCCGTGCTGGGCAGGGCCGGTCAGCCGCTGCGCGCCCTGATCGACGTTCCGGAGCCGCGCGTCGAGCGGCAGCGCGCGGCGTTGCGCGCCGAAGTCATTGCGGCACTGAATCACTCGGCGGAGGCGGCATGATGCAGATTCCCGACCCGGCGACCCCGGTCCGGCTCGACTGTGACGTCCTGGTCATCGGCGGGGGCACCGCGGGCACCATGGCGGCGCTGTCGGCCGCCGAGAACGGCGCGCAGGTGCTGCTGCTGGAAAAGGCCCACGTGCGCCACTCCGGTGCGCTGGCGATGGGCATGGACGGCGTGAACAACGCGGTGATCCCCGGCAAGGCCGAACCCGAGGACTACGTCGCCGAGATCACCCGCGCCAACGACGGAATCGTCAACCAGCGCACCGTGTATCAGACCGCCACCCGCGGGTTTGCGATGGTGCAGCGGCTGGAACGCTACGGCGTGAAGTTCGAGAAGAACGAGCACGGCGAATACGCCGTGCGCCGGGTGCACCGCTCGGGCTCCTACGTGCTGCCGATGCCCGAGGGCAAGGACGTCAAGAAGGCGCTGTATCGGGTGCTGCGGCAACGGTCGATGCGCGAGAAGATCCAGATCGAGAACCGGCTGATGCCCGTCCGGGTGCTGACCGACGGCGGGCGGGCGGTCGGCGCGGCGGCCCTGAACACGCGCACCGGTGAATTCGTCACGGTCGGCGCCAAGGCGGTCATCCTGGCCACCGGCGCCTGCGGCCGGCTCGGCCTGCCCGCGTCGGGCTACCTGTACGGCACCTACGAGAACCCCACCAACGCCGGCGACGGCTACTCGATGGCCTACCACGCGGGTGCGGAACTGTCGGGCATCGAGTGCTTCCAGGTCAACCCGCTGATCAAGGACTACAATGGCCCGGCGTGTGCGTACGTCGCCAATCCCTTTGGCGGCTACCAGGTCAACGCGCTCGGCGAGCGATTCGTCGACTCCGACTACTGGTCGGGGCAGATGATGGCCGAGGTCAAGACCGAGATCGATTCGGCGCGCGGGCCCATCTATCTCAAGGTGTCGCACCTGCCCGACGAGACGCTGACCGCGCTGGAGAACATCCTGCACACCACCGAGCGGCCGACCCGGGGCACCTTCCACGCCAACCGCGGCCACGACTACCGCACCCACGACATCGAGATGCACATCTCCGAAATCGGGTTGTGCAGCGGGCATTCCGCGTCGGGTGTGTGGGTCGACGAGCACGCCCGCACCACGGTGCCCGGGCTGTACGCGGCCGGTGACATGGCGTGCGTGCCGCACAACTACATGATTGGCGCGTTCGTGTTCGGCGACCTGGCCGGCACGCACGCCGCCTCGACGCTGGCCGATACCGCTGCACCGCAACAACTTCCGGCAGAACAGGTGCGCGAGGCGCACGAGCTGATCTACCGGCCGTTGCGGCATCCGGACGGCCCGCCGCAGCCCCAGGTCGAATACAAGCTGCGCCGCTTCGTCAACGACTACGTCGCGCCGCCCAAGACCGGGGCCAAGCTGTCGCTGGCCATCCGCACGTTCGAGCGGATGCGCGCGGAGATCGCCGAGATGGGCGCCCGCAATCCGCACGAGCTGATGCGCGCGGTGGAGGTGTCGTTCATCCGCGACTGTGCCGAGATGGCCGCCCGTTCGTCGCACACCCGCACCGAATCACGGTGGGGCCTCTATCACGATCGCGCCGACCTGCCCGGCCGCGACGACCACCAATGGGGCTATCACCTCAATCTGCGCAAGGACGCCGACGGCGAGATGGTGTTCCTCAAGCGGCCGGTGGCACCGTATTTCGTGTCGGTCCCGGAGCTCGACGGCCTGCCGCCCACCGACCAGACCGTGTATCCCGTGGAGCAGCCGCCATTGGTCGGCGGCCAAGCGCCGGCCACCACGATGTCCCGAATCGAAGCGGCCGCAACGGTATTCGAGCCCCCGTCACCGCGCATCGCCGAGGTCCTGGCGCTCGAGGAGCCCACGATGGCCACCCTGCGGCCCTACCTCGCCGACGCGGATCCGGGGGTGCGCCGCACCGCCGTGTCGACGCTGACCGAGCACATTCCCGACGGTTACGCGCCGGCGCTGGTGGCCGCGCTGAACGACGACGACGCCGCCGTCCGCCTCACGAGCGCCGAGGGCATCCGCGAGCTGGTCGAGGTGCTGCCGGAGCCGGAAAGCGTTCGGGAGTACCTGGACTCGGTCGATCGGCTGGTGCGCGCGGCGTCGTTGTACGTGCTGGCCGCGCGCCGGGCCGGTGACGCCGTGCAATACCGTCGCGCCCTGGGCGACGTCGATCATCGGGTCCGCATCGAGGCGGTGCGGGCGCTGGTGTCCGTCGACGACGTGGACGGTGTCGTCACCGCCGCGGGCGACGAGAACCGGGAAGTGCGCATCGCGGCGGCCGCCGGGCTCGCGACCCTGCGCAATGGTGTCGATGCGGTGCGCCGGCTCGTTGCCGACTCCGACCCACTGGTTCGCGCCGCCGCGCTGACCGCGCTGGGCCAATTAGGTTGCAGCGCAGACGATTACGTCGCGATCAAGCAGGCGTTGCGGTCGCCGGCCTGGCAGGTGCGCGAGGGCGCGGCGCGCGCGCTGGCCGGCGCGCCTGCCGACTTCGCAATTGCGCAGCTGTCCGAGGCGCTGGGTGACGCCCATCTGGACGTGCGCAAGGCCGGGGTGCTGTCCCTGACCCGGTGGGCCGGTGAGCCCGCCGCTCGGGACGCCTTGGGGCTTGCGCTCAAGGACGGCGACGCCGACGTGCGCGCCTACGCCCGCCGGGCGTTCGACGAGGAGGGCCCGGCGGAGAAAGCCTGATCAACGCAGAATCTTGGCGTAGAGCAGGCTGTCCTGGGGCTCTGGCCCCATCGTGGGGTAGACCGCGTGCCGGGCCAGCCGCCCCTCCAGGAAGAAGCCGGCGTGCTCGAGCAGTCGCGCCGAGCTTTCGTTGTCCACGCTGCACGTGGCCCAGACGCGATACACCTCGCGATCGGCGTCGAGCGCGGTGAGCAGCATGCCGAGCGCCTCGGACATCAATCCCTTGCCCCACCAGCGTCGGCCCAGGCAGTAGCCGACTTCGACCGAGTGCGGCGCGGTGCGCCGACAGCTGGCCAGCCCGATCACCTCGCCACGGTGCCGCGACTCGATGACCCAGGTCTTCTCGTCCGCGCTGGCGTTGAGTTTTTCGGTGATCACGCGCCGCGTCGCGGCGACGTCGGGATGCGGCGCCCACAGCAGGTACTTGGTGACCTGCGGATCGCGGGCGACCCGCTGGAACAGCGCCCCCGCGTCGTCGAGCGCGGGCGGGCGGAGCAGCAGTCGCGGACCGCTGATGCGGTCGGGTGGGTATCCGGGCATCGGAGTGTGACTTTAGAGGCCGAGGGCGCGATAGGTGTTGCGGACGAATCTGGGTTGTGCCGTGCGGAGTTTGGCCAGCGACGTGTTGCCGGCGACGGCGGTGGCGGCATCGACGGTGAGGTCCGGCAGATTCTGGATCAGGTAGAGCAGGATGAGATCCGCGCTGGGGTCGGCCTGCCACCAGGTCCCGTAGGCGCCGGGCCAGCTGAACGTGCCGAGACCGCCCGGCCCGAAAAGCGGTGTGCTCTTGGCCGGATCGGTCACCAGCGACAGGTTAAGCCCGAAGCCGCGGCCCACCCAGTACGGCGCGCCCAGGAAGTTGTGCCGCTTCTGTTCGTCGGAGAGCCGATCGGTCCGCATCAGCCGGACGGACTCTTCCGAAAGCACCCGCACGCCGTCGACCGTTCCGCCGCCGAGCAGCATCCGCACGAACCGCAGGTAATCGTCGGCGCTCGACCACAATCCGCCGCCGGCGTTGCAGAACGAGGGCGGCGTGATGTGCGGTGGGCCCATCACCCCGTGCTGCAGCCGGCTTTGTTCGTCGAGCCGGTACATCGTGGCCGCGCGGCGGCGCGCCTCGGGCGAAACGAAGAACCCGGTGTCGGTCATGCCCGCCGGGCCCAGTACCCGCTCCTCGAGCACCTGGTGGAAGGGCTTGTTCTCGATGCGGGAGGCGATGACCCCCAGCAGGTCGATGGAGTGGCTGTAGGTGACCCGGTCGCCGGGCTGATGCACCAGCGGCAGCTTGGCCAGCTCGGCCAGCCAGGCGTCCGGGCCCTGATTGAAGGGCAGCCGCATGTAGGCCTTGGAGATCGGCCCGGACACCGAGAAGCCATAGGCCAGCCCGCTGGTGTGGGTGAGCAGATCCTCGATCAGGATGGTGCGGTTCACCGGGTGGGTCCGGTCGAGCGGGCCGTGCGGATCGTCGAGCACCCGCACGCCGGCCAGCTCCGGCGCCCAGCGGGTGACCGGATCCGTGAGCGTCAGCCTGCCCTCGTCGACCAGGCTCATCACCGTCGCGACCGTCACCGGCTTGGTCATCGACGCGATGCGAAACAGCGTGTCGCGCTGCATCGGCAGACCCGCATCCACGTCGCGGTAGCCGATCTCGTTGACCTGTAGCAGTTCTCCGCGCTGCCAGACGACCGTCACCGCACCGGCGAGCAGGCCGGCGTCGCACACTTCCCTCACGGAGGCGGCATTGCCGTTGAGGGCCGAGCGATTCACCTGGTCAGATTAGCGGGCCGGGCGCGGCGCCCGGTTACCCGTCTCGGGCCAAAATTTCATGACGGTTGCGGTTGAGCAAAGGTACTGCAGCGTACCCGCGATGCGAGGGCCGATATCGCCCGTGTGGTTTTACTGTTGGCTGCTATGTCCGGACTGAACAATTGTGTGAAGCGCTGGCGCACAGCGCTTCACGTAACCGTGTCGGCATTGGTGGTTGCCATCGTCGGACTTGCCATCACTCCCGTCGCTCATGCGGCTGCCGCCACGGCGACGCTGACGGTTGAACACACATGGCAGACCGGTTTCATCGCCCGCTTCACCATCGTCAATTCGAGCCTGGCGCCGCTAACCGATTGGAGGCTCGATTTCGACTTGCCGGCGGGAGAATCCGTCGTGCACACGTGGAACAGCACGATTACCCAGTCCGGCACGCACTATGTTCTCACTCCCGCGAATTGGAATCGCACCATTGCGCCCGGTGGTTCCGCGACCGGTGGCATGAGAGGCATGCTGACCGGTTCCTACTCGCCGCCGGCGAACTGCGTGCTCAACGGGCAATATCCCTGCACCTGATCGAGCACCCCTGGCGTCGCGGCGCGTCGGTGGGGGACAAACACCCTGTGTCCCTTCTCAGAGACTGATGGGGCGGGTGTGACGGGCGCGGGCGACGGGCGACCGGCGCGACATGTCCCTCGCAGCGCCTCGCTCGAAATAAGTGCTACGCTGCCACGCAGTCGACATCCTTTAACGATCCGTCCGGCGAGGCGGAGAAGGAGGTCAAGTTTCGTATGGGTGCTGCGGGCGACACCGGCTTAGGCAGCGATTCCCGGGAGTTGATGTCGGCGGCCGACGTGGGCCGCACCATTTCCCGCATTGCGCATCAGATCATCGAAAAGACCGCGCTGGACGCCCCCGACGCGCCACGGGTGGTGTTGCTGGGCATCCCGACCCGCGGTGTCATCCTCGCCAAGCGGCTCGCGGCCAACATCGGCGAATACAGCGGCGTCGAGGTCGGCCACGGCGCCCTGGACATCACGCTCTACCGCGACGATCTGATGCAAAAGCCGCCGCGGCCGCTGGAGGCCACCTCGATTCCGGCCGGCGGCATCGACGACGCGTTGGTGATCCTGGTCGACGACGTCCTGTACTCCGGCCGCTCGGTGCGTTCCGCGCTGGACGCGCTGCGCGACGTGGGCCGGCCGCGGGTCGTCCAGCTGGCGGTGCTGGTCGACCGCGGCCATCGCGAACTGCCGCTGCGCGCCGACTATGTGGGCAAGAACGTCCCCACCTCACGCAGCGAGAGCGTGCACGTGCTGCTGAGCGAGAACGACGGTGACGACGGGGTGGTGATCTCGCGATGACGCGCCACCTGCTGGCCGCCGGCGACCTGAGCCGCGACGACGCCACCGCCATCCTCGACGACGCCGACCGGTTCGCGCAGGCGCTGGTGGGCCGCGAGATCAAGAAGCTGCCAACGCTGCGCGGCCGCACCATCGTCACGATGTTCTACGAGAACTCGACCCGCACCCGGGTGTCCTTCGAGGTAGCGGGCAAGTGGATGAGCGCCGACGTGATCAACGTCAGCGCGTCGGGATCGTCGGTGGGCAAGGGAGAGTCGCTGCGCGACACCGCGTTCACGCTGCGCGCCGCCGGCGCCGACGCGCTGATCATCCGGCACCCGGCTTCCGGCGCCGCGCATCTGCTCGCGGACTGGACCGGCGCGAAGGACGACGGCGGGCCGTCGGTGATCAACGCCGGCGACGGCACCCACGAGCACCCGACCCAGGCGCTGCTGGACGCGCTCACCATTCGCCAGCGCCTCGGCGGCATCGAAGGCCGGCGCATCGTGATCGTCGGCGACATCCTGCACAGCCGCGTCGCCCGCTCGAACGTGATGCTGCTGGACACCCTGGGCGCCGAGGTGGTCCTGGTCGCGCCGCCGACGCTGCTGCCGGTCGGGGTCGAGGGCTGGCCGGTCACCGTATCGAACGACTTCGACGCCGAGTTGCCCGCCGCCGACGCGGTGCTGATGCTGCGCGTGCAGGCCGAGCGGATGAACGGCGGCTTCTTTCCGTCGGTGCGCGAATACTCCTCCCTGTACGGGCTTTCCGATCGCCGCCAGGCGCTGCTGCCCGGCCACGCCGTGGTGCTGCACCCCGGTCCGATGCTGCGCGGCATGGAGATCGCGTCGTCGGTAGCCGACTCATCGCAATCTGCTGTGCTGCAACAGGTTTCCAATGGTGTCCACGTGCGGATGGCGGTGCTGTTCCACGTGCTGGTCGGCACCGAACTAGCCGGAGAAGAGGGTGCGGCGTGAGCGTGCTGCTGCGCGGGGTTCGGTTGTACGGCGAGGGTGATCGCGTCGACGTGCTGATCGAAGACGGCCAAATCGCCGACATCGGAGCCACGTTGGACATTCCCGAGACGGCGGACGTGATCGACGCCACCGGCCACGTGCTGCTGCCCGGCCTGGTCGACTTGCACACGCACCTGCGCGAACCGGGGCGTGAATACGCGGAGGACATCGAAACCGGCTCGGCCGCGGCGGCTTTGGGTGGCTACACTGCGGTGTTCGCGATGGCCAACACCAACCCGGTCGCCGACAGCCCGGTGGTCACCGACCACGTGTGGCATCGCGGCCAGCAGGTCGGCCTGGTCGACGTGCACCCGGTGGGCGCCGTCACCGTCGGGCTGGCCGGCAAGGAGCTCACCGAGATGGGCATGATGGCGGCCGGTGCCGCGCAGGTGCGGATGTTCTCCGACGACGGCATCTGCGTGCACGACCCGCTGGTGATGCGCCGCGCCCTGGAATACGCCACCGGCCTGGGCGTGCTCATCGCCCAGCACGCCGAGGAGCCGCGGCTGACGGTCGGCGCCGTCGCCCACGAGGGCCCCACCGCGGCCCGGTTGGGCCTGGCGGGCTGGCCCCGGGCGGCCGAGGAATCGATCGTGGCCCGCGACGCGCTGCTGGCCCGCGACGCCGGCGCCCGGGTCCACATCTGCCACGCCTCCACGGCGGGCACGGTCGAGATCGTGAAATGGGCCAAGGAGCAAGGGATTTCGATCACCGCCGAGGTCACCCCGCACCACCTGATGCTCGACGACAGCAGGCTGGCCAGTTACGACGGACGCAACCGGGTCAACCCGCCGCTGCGCGAAGCCGCCGACGCGACGGCGCTGCGCCAAGCGCTGGCCGACGGCGTCATCGACTGCGTGGCCACCGACCACGCCCCGCACGCCGAGCACGAGAAGTGTGTGGAGTTCTCCGCGGCGCGTCCCGGCATGCTGGGGCTGCAGACGGCGCTGTCGATCGTGGTGCAGACCATGGTCACCCCGGGGCTGCTGACCTGGCGGGACGTCGCTCGGGTGATGAGTGAAAACCCCGCACGCATTGCGCGGCTGCCCGATCACGGGCGGCTGCTGGAGGTGGGGGAGCCCGCCAACCTCACGGTCGTGGATCCCACGGCCTCATGGACAATCGCCGGCGCCGACCTGGCCAGCCGGTCGGCCAACACCCCCTACGAGGCGATGACCCTGCCCGCCACCGTGACCGCCACGCTGCTGCGCGGCAAGGTCACCGCCCGAGACGGGAAGTGCCCGGCATGAACTCGGGCACGCTGGTGGGATCGCTGATCTTCGCGGCCGTACTGGTGGTCGTGCTCACGGTGGTGATCCAGCTGATGATGCGGACCTGGCACCGTCGTTCCCAGCAGCAGGCGGAGCTGATCGGGGCGTTGCCCGAGATCCCGGACCAGGTGGGGGCGGCGACCATCACCACGCGCGGGCACTACTGCGGTTCGATGATGGCGCCGGGCTGGAGCGAGCGGATCGCGGCCGGTGATCTGGGTTTCCGTAGCAAGGCGGTACTGACTCGCTACGAGGGCGGCATCATGGTGGAACGCGTACGGGCCCAGCCTATTTGGATCCCTGGAGATTCGATCACGCACATCCGGATGGAGCGCAGGATGACGGGCCGGGTCGGGATCCTGGCGATCCGCTGGCGGCTGCCCTCGGGTGTCGAGATCGACACCGGCTTCCGGGCGAATCACCGCAACGAATACGACGGCTGGCTCAAATCGCAACATGAGGGGGAGCGGCGCTCGTGACTAAAGCGCAGTTGGTACTCGAGGACGGCCGCGTCTTCACCGGCACGCCGTTCGGCAAGGTCGGCCAAACGTTGGGCGAGGCCGTCTTTTCCACCGGCATGTCCGGCTACCAGGAGACGCTGACCGATCCCAGTTACCACCGGCAGATCGTGGTGGCCACCGCGCCGCAGATCGGCAACACCGGCTGGAACGGCGAGGACGCCGAGAGCCGGGGCGACAAGATCTGGGTCGCCGGCTACGCGGTGCGCGATCCGTCGCCGCGGCCGTCCAACTGGCGGGCCACCGGAACGCTGGAGGACGAGCTGGTCCGCCAGCACATCGTGGGAATCGCCGGCATCGACACGCGCGCGGTGGTGCGGCATCTGCGCACCCGCGGCTCGATGAAGGCGGGCGTGTTCTCCGGTGATGCGCTGGCCGATCCGGACGAACTGCTGCGGCGGGTGCGCGGCCAGCAGTCGATGCTGGGCGCCGACCTGGCCGGCGAGGTCAGCACGCCGGACAGCTACATCGTGGAACCCGATGGCGCACCGCGGTTTACGGTGGCCGCGCTGGACCTGGGGATCAAAACCAACACCCCGCGCAACTTCGCCCGTCGCGGCGTCCGCACCCACGTGCTGGCATCGTCGGCGACCTACGAGCAGATCGCCGACATCAAACCCGACGGCATCTTCTTGTCCAATGGCCCCGGCGACCCCGCCACCGCCGATCATGTCGTCGCGGTCACCCGCGAGGCGCTGGGCGCCGGGATCCCGCTGTTCGGCATCTGTTTCGGCAATCAGATCCTGGGCCGGGCGCTGGGACTGTCCACCTACAAGCTGGTGTTCGGTCACCGCGGCATCAACATCCCGGTGATCGACCACGCCACCGGCCGCGTGGCGGTCACGGCACAAAACCACGGCTTCGCGCTCGAAGGGGAGGCCGGCCAGTCCTTCGACACGCCGTTCGGCCGAGCGATCGTGAGCCACACCTGCGCCAACGACGGAGTGGTCGAGGGCGTCAAACTCGCCGACGGGCAGGCCTTTTCGGTCCAGTACCATCCGGAGGCCGCGGCCGGCCCGCACGATGCGGAATACCTGTTCGACCAATTCATCGAGCTCATGGCAGGGGAGGGCCGCTAGTGCCACGTCGCTCCGACCTCAACCACGTGCTGGTGATCGGCTCAGGGCCGATCGTCATCGGGCAAGCCTGCGAATTCGACTACTCCGGCACCCAGGCGTGCCGGGTGCTGCGCGCGGAGGGGCTGCAGGTCAGCCTGGTCAACTCCAACCCGGCCACCATCATGACCGACCCGGAGTACGCCGACCACACCTACGTCGAGCCGATCACCGCCGCCTTCGTCGAGAAGGTGATCGCCCAGCAGGCGGAGCGCGGCAACAAGATCGACGCGCTGCTGGCCACCCTGGGCGGGCAGACCGCACTCAACACCGCGGTCGCGCTGTACGAGAACGGCGCGCTGGAGCGCCACGGCGTGGAGCTCATCGGCGCCGACTTCGACGCCATTCAGCGCGGCGAGGACCGGCAGATGTTCAAGGACATCGTCGCCAAGGTGGGCGGCGAATCCGCCCGCAGCCGAGTGTGTTTCACGATGGAAGAAGTCCGCGAGACGGTTGCCGAGCTCGGCCTGCCGGTCGTGGTGCGGCCCAGCTTCACCATGGGTGGCCTGGGTTCGGGGATGGCGCGATCCGTCGAGGAGGTCGACCGGATGGCCGGCGCCGGGCTTGCCGAAAGCCCGAGCGCCAACGTGCTGATCGAGGAATCGATCTACGGCTGGAAGGAATTCGAGCTCGAGCTGATGCGCGACGGCAACGACAACGTGGTCGTGGTGTGCTCGATCGAGAACTTCGACCCGATGGGCGTGCACACCGGTGACTCCGTCACCGTCGCGCCGGCGATGACGCTGACCGACCGCGAATACCAGCGGATGCGCGACCTGGGCATCGCGATCCTGCGCGAGGTCGGCGTGGACACCGGGGGCTGCAACATCCAGTTCGCGGTCAACCCCGTCGATGGCCGGCTGATCGTCATCGAGATGAATCCCCGGGTGTCGCGGTCGAGCGCCCTGGCGTCCAAGGCCACCGGCTTCCCGATCGCCAAGATCGCGGCCAAGCTGGCCATCGGCTACACCCTGGACGAGATCGTCAACGACATCACCAAGGAAACGCCGGCCTGCTTCGAACCCACCCTGGACTACGTCGTGGTCAAGGCTCCGCGCTTCGCCTTCGAGAAGTTCCCGGGCGCCGATCCCACCCTGACCACCACCATGAAATCGGTCGGCGAGGCAATGTCGTTGGGCCGCAACTTCGTTGAGGCTCTCGGCAAGGTCATGCGGTCGCTGGAGACCACCCGCGCCGGCTTCTGGACCAAACCGGACGATCCGGCGCTGGACGGCAAGGGACCGGACGAGGTGCTGACCCGGCTGCGCACTCCGACCGAAGGCCGGCTCTACGACATCGAACTGGCGCTGCGCCTGGGCGCTTCGGTGGAACGCGTCGCCGAGGCCAGCGGAGTGGACCCGTGGTTCGTCGCGCAGATCGGCGAGCTCATCGACTTGCGCGCCGAGTTGATCGCCGCCCCGGTGCTCGACGCCGACCTGTTGCGCCGCGGTAAGCACAGCGGGCTGTCGGACCGCCAGATCGCCGCGCTACGGCCGGAATTGGCCGGCGAGAACGGCGTGCGGTCGCTGCGCGAGCGGCTGGGTGTGCACCCGGTGTACAAGACCGTCGACACCTGCGCGGCGGAGTTCGAGGCCAAGACGCCGTATCACTACAGCAGCTACGAACTGGACCCCGCCGCCGAGACGGAGGTGGCGCCGCAAACCGAGAAGCCCAAGGTGTTGATCCTGGGTTCGGGGCCCAACCGTATCGGCCAGGGCATCGAATTCGACTACAGCTGTGTGCACGCGGCAACGACGTTGTCGCAGGCCGGCTTCGAGACCGTGATGATCAACTGCAACCCGGAGACGGTGTCCACCGATTACGACACCGCGGACCGGCTGTACTTCGAACCGCTGACCTTCGAGGACGTCCTCGAGGTGTTCCGCGCCGAGCAGCAATCGGCGGGCGGCGGCCCGGGTGTGGTCGGGGTGATCGTGCAACTGGGCGGCCAGACTCCGCTCGGGCTGGCGCAGCGCCTCGCCGACGCCGGGGTGCCGATCGTCGGCACACCACCGGAGGCCATCGATCTTGCCGAGGACCGCGGCGCGTTCGGCGACGTGCTCACCGCGGCCGGCCTGCCGGCGCCGAAGTACGGCACCGCAACCACTTTCGCGCAGGCCCAGCGGATCGCCGAAGACATCGGGTACCCGGTGCTGGTGCGGCCGTCGTACGTGCTGGGCGGTCGGGGCATGGAGATCGTGTACGACGAGGAGACGTTGCGGGGTTACATCACCCGTGCCACCGAGCTCTCACCCGAGCACCCGGTGCTCGTCGACCGCTTCCTCGAGGACGCGGTGGAGATCGACGTGGACGCGCTGTGCGACGGCACCGAGGTGTACATCGGCGGCATCATGGAGCACATCGAGGAGGCCGGCATCCACTCCGGCGACTCGGCGTGCGCCCTGCCGCCGGTGACGCTGGGCCGCAGCGACATCGAGAAGGTGCGCCGCGCGACCGAGGCCATCGCGCACGGCATCGGCGTGGTGGGACTGCTCAACGTGCAGTATGCGCTCAAGGACGACGTGCTCTATGTCCTGGAGGCCAACCCGCGCGCCAGCCGCACGGTGCCGTTCGTGTCGAAGGCCACCGCGATCCCGCTCGCCAAGGCCTGTGCCCGGGTCATGTTGGGCGCCAAGATCTCTCAGCTGCGCGAGGAGGGGTTGCTGGCGGCGTCCGGCGACGGGGCCCACGCGGCCCAGAACGCGCCGATCGCGGTCAAGGAGGCGGTGCTGCCCTTCCACCGGTTCCGCCGGGCCGACGGCTCGGGCATCGACTCGCTGCTGGGCCCGGAGATGAAATCCACCGGCGAGGTGATGGGCATCGACCGCGACTTCGGCAGCGCGTTCGCCAAGAGCCAGACCGCCGCCTACGGGTCGCTGCCCGCGCAGGGCACCATCTTCGTGTCGGTGGCCAACCGGGACAAGCGATCGCTAGTCTTTCCGGTCAAGCGGCTGGCCGACTTGGGATTTCGCGTGCTGGCCACCGAAGGAACCGCGGAGATGTTGCGCCGCAACGGAATCCCCTGCGACGAGGTGCGCAAGCACTTCGAGGACCCGCAGCCGGGCCGCCCCGAGATGTCGGCGGTCGACGCGATCAAGGCCGGCGAGGTCGACATGGTGATCAACACGCCCTACGGCAACTCCGGGCCGCGCATCGACGGTTATGAAATCCGTTCGGCCGCCGTGTCGGTCAACATCCCCTGTGTGACGACGGTGCAGGGCGCCTCGGCCGCCGTCCAGGGCATCGAGGCGGGCATCCGCGGCGACATCGGCGTGCGCAGCCTGCAAGAACTGCACAGCCAGATCGGTCAGGGCGGCGTGCCCGGTAACGGGGCCCGGTGACCGGATTCGGCGTCCGCCTCGCGGAGGCGAAAGCGGAACGCGGGCCGCTGTGTGTGGGCATCGATCCGCATCCCGAGCTGCTGCGCGCCTGGGACCTGCCCACGACCGCCGAGGGGCTGGCCGCGTTCTGCGACATCTGCATCGAGGCGTTTTCCGGATACGCCGTCGTCAAGCCTCAGGTCGCGTTCTTCGAGGCCTATGGCGCCGCGGGATTCGCGGTGCTGGAACGCACCATCGCGGCCCTGCGATCGGTCGGGGTGCTGGTGCTGGCCGACGCGAAGCGAGGCGACATCGGCACGACGATGGCGTCCTACGCCGCTGCCTGGGCGGGTGATTCACCGCTGGCCGCCGACGCCGTGACGGCAACCCCGTACCTGGGGTTCGGCTCGCTGCGGCCGCTGCTGGAGACCGCCGCGGCCCACGACCGCGGGGTGTTCGTGCTGGCGGCCACTTCCAACCCCGAGGGCGCCACGGTGCAGCGGGCCGCCTTCGACGGCCGCACGGTGGCCCAGCTGGTCGTCGACCAGGCCGCGGTGGTGAACCGGTCCGCGACCCCGTCCGGGCCGGGATATGTCGGCGTGGTCGTCGGCGCGACCGTGTTGCAGGCGCCCGATCTGAGCGCGCTCGGCGGTCCGGTCCTGGTGCCCGGGCTCGGTGTGCAGGGCGGGCGACCCGAGGCGCTCGCCGGGCTGGGCGGCGCGGAACCCGGGCAGCTGCTGCCCGCGGTGGCCCGCGAGGTGCTGCGGGCCGGCCCCGGCGTGACGCAGCTGCGGGACGCGGCCGATCGCATGCTGGACGCGGTGGCCTACCTGGCCGTATGAGTGGGGTTGACGTCTAGTCCGACGCCAGTGCGGTGTTGGGCCGCGCGGTTTCGACGATGACGGTGGTGGCCTTGACGACGGCCACCGCGACGCTGCCGGGCCGCAGCTGCAATTCCTCGGCGGCTTCGGTGCTCATCAGTGAGACGACGGTGAATGGACCGCACTGCATCTCCACCTGGGTCATCACCTTGTCGCTGACCACCGACGTGACCAGCCCGACGAAGCGGTTGCGGGCCGAGCTGCCGATGCTGAGCGGGTCCGCCGGCGGGGCGGGTGCGTTGGTGCGGGAGAAGTGGGCCAGGTCCTCGCTGGCGATCACCTTGCGGCCGGCGGCATCGTGACTGACCGTCAATGTGCCCTGGTTGATCCAGCGCCGCACGGTGTCGTCGCTGACGCCCAGCAGCTCAGCCGCCTGGCGAATTCGCAGGTTGGACACCGGTCGATCGTATCGGATTGCGCACTGCCGATTAGCTGAAATACGGGGGCGAGGGCCTAGTTATCCGCAAGGACGGAATAAGCGCCTGCCCAATTCCGCGCATGCGGCGATTCATTGGAAATCCGTCCGGATTCACGGAGGTGGGCAACCGTCGTCGCCGCGCGCGACCGGCCGCGGCCGCGGATCACCACCGCCAAAGGTGTTGCCGCCGTAAATGATTGGTGAAAGTCCGCGGTGTTCTGGAGCGGGCGTCGTGCCGGCGTCGAACCGGTCGGCCGACCAGCGGTGCGGACGCGCCGGGCACCCGATATCCGTTCGCCGGATGCGGCGGCCAGCCCGTCCCGCGCCCTCGACGACGAATCTCGGTGATAGCCGCGTTGGTTGCTGAGCGATCCGTGCGCGACCCGTTTGACCGGCGACGCGACACGCGCGACACGCCGCAACAAATCCGTGATCCCCCGCACCGGGCGTCGGGGCTCCCGGCCGGCGCCTTTTCCGGGCCGCCCGGCCGGAAAGCCCTGCCCCGCCGGCGGACGACAAAACCCCTGGTAGACGGCATAACGAGGGGCTGAAGCGCGGCCGGTATCGCCCCGCGGGCGGCGCCACACGCGACCGTCGGCGACGCGCGTGGGAGCGCCGTTTTGGCCGGTCACACGCCGGTCCTTGCTGGGACTTTGCCCCCTCAAGCAGGGGGCCGGGTTAGATTTCGTCAGGAGGCCTGAGTACGGTCGTCTCCGCTGGCAGAAGTGCCGGCGAGACAAAATGAGATCGATTGAAATTGATTGATCAGATACGGAGGAATCGTGGCCCTTCCCCAGTTGACCGACGAGCAGCGCGCGGCCGCGTTGGAGAAGGCGGCTGCCGCACGTCGAGCGCGAGCAGAGCTGAAGGACCGCCTGAAGCGTGGCGGCACCAACCTCACCCAGGTGCTCAAGGACGCCGAGACCGACGAAGTCCTGGGCAAGATGAAGGTTTCCGCGCTTCTCGAGGCGTTGCCGAAGGTTGGCAAGGTCAAGGCGCAGGAGATCATGACCGAGTTGGAGATCGCCCCGACCCGCCGTCTGCGCGGCCTCGGCGATCGTCAGCGCAAGGCCCTGCTGGAAAAGTTCGGCTCCTAACCGAGCCGTGGGCGCACCGGCCCAGGAGCGCCTGTGAGCGCCGGCGGGGGACCGGACGTCCAGCACGGCACACGTCCTGAACCATCGGGTAACGGACGTGTGGTCGTGCTGTCCGGTCCCTCAGCGGTCGGCAAGTCGACTGTGGTCCGATGCCTGCGGGAGCGGGTCCCGGACCTGCATTTCAGCGTCTCGGCCACCACACGGGCGCCGCGGCCCGGCGAGGTCGACGGCGTCGATTACCACTTCGTCAGCCCCGACCGATTCCAGCAGCTCATCGACGAGGGTGCGCTGCTGGAGTGGGCCGAAATCCACGGGGGCCTGCATCGATCTGGCACCCTGGCCGAGCCGGTGCGGGCCGCCACCGCCCGCGGATTTCCCGTGCTGATCGAAGTCGACCTGGCCGGGGCCAGGGCCGTGAAGAAGGCGATGCCCGAGGCGCTGGCGGTCTTCCTGGCGCCGCCCAGCTGGGAGGATCTGCAGGCCAGGCTCGTCGGCCGCGGCACCGAGACACCCGAGGTCATGCAGCGGCGGCTGGAGACCGCCCGCACCGAAATGGCGGCCCGAAACGACTTCGATCGGGTGGTCGTGAACAGCGAATTGGAGTCGGCCTGCTCGGAATTGGTATCCTTGCTGGTGGAAACTGCGCCGGGCCGCCATGACCCGTCCAGCGAGACCAGCAGCCGGACCATATCCCAGCACGACTGACCACGAATTTTCCAGTATCTTTCAGCGGCGACGAGCCGCTCCAATGCGCCAGGAGATTGACCTAAGTGAGCATTCCCCAGTCCGACGCGGCACTGGCCGCCGTCCCCGACCGGTTCGATCCGTCCGCAGGGGGACCGGGCGCATACGACACCCCGCTGGGCATCACCAACCCGCCCATCGACGAGCTGCTGGACCGCGTTTCGAGCAAGTACGCCCTGGTGATCTACGCCGCCAAGCGGGCGCGTCAGATCAACGACTACTACAACCAGCTCGGTGAGGGCATCCTCGAATACGTCGGTCCGCTGGTCGAGCCGGGGCTGCAGGAAAAGCCGCTGTCGATCGCGATGCGCGAGATCCACGGCGACCTGCTCGAGCACACCGAGGGCGAGTAACCGGGCCGGGCTGGGCGACGCGCTGTGGACAGCCGCAAGCGGATCATCGTCGGCGTGTCGGGCGGCATCGCCGCCTATAAGGCGTGCACCGTCGTCCGCCAGCTCGCCGAGGCCGGTCATTCCGTTCGCGTCATCCCGACCGAGTCCGCGCTGCGCTTTGTCGGGGCCGCCACGTTCGAGGCGCTGTCCGGCCAGCCGGTGCACACCGGCGTCTTCAACGACGTGCCCGAGGTTCCGCACGTCCAGCTCGGCAAGCAGGCCGACCTGGTCGTGGTGGCGCCGGCCACCGCGGACCTGCTGGCCCGGGCGGTGCACGGCCGGGCCGACGATCTGCTGACCGCCACCCTGCTCACGGCGCGATGTCCGGTGCTGTTCGCGCCGGCGATGCACACCGAGATGTGGCTGCACCCCGCCACCGTGGACAACGTGGCCACGTTGCGCCGCAGGGGAGCGGTGGTGCTCGAACCCGCCGCCGGGCGGCTCACAGGGACGGACAGCGGGTCGGGCCGGCTGCCCGAGGCCGAGGAGATCACCACCCTGGCTCACCTGTTGCTGGAGCGCCAGGACGCGCTGCCCTACGACCTCGCCGGCTGCAAGATGCTGGTGACGGCCGGCGGCACCCGCGAACCGGTCGATCCGGTGCGCTTCATCGGCAACCGCAGCTCCGGCAAGCAGGGCTATGCCGTGGCGCGGGTGGCGGCCCAGCGGGGCGCTGAGGTCACTCTGATCGCCGGGCATACCGCCGGGCTGATCGATCCCGCGGGTGTCGAGGTGGTCCACGTCAGCTCAGCCGAGCAACTGGGCGACGCCGTGGCCAAGCACGCGGCCGAGGTGGACGTGCTCGTGATGGCCGCCGCGGTCGCCGACTTCCGGCCGGCCCGGGTTGCGGCCGCCAAGATCAAAAAGGGCCCGCAGGATCAGGATCAGCCGCCCACGATCGAGTTGGTCCGCAACGACGACGTGCTGGCCGGCGCCGTGCGGGCCCGCGCCAACGGCGAGCTGCCCAACATGCGCGCCATCGTGGGGTTCGCCGCCGAGACCGGCGACGCCAACGGGGACGTGCTGTTTCACGCCCGGACGAAGCTGCGCAACAAGGGTTGTGATCTGTTGGTCGTCAACGCGGTCGGCGACGGTAGGGCCTTCGAGGTGGACAGCAACGACGGCTGGCTGCTGGCGGCCGACGGTACCGAGTCGGCGCTGCAACACGGCTCCAAGACGTTGATGGCCAGTCGTATCGTTGATGCGATCGCCGCGTTCCTGCACGGGGACAGCGGGTAGAGCGGTCGAGTTCTTCTCGGCACCGGACCAGGTGCTGGCGGGCCGACGCCAGTCGATATAATTCGGCTAACTAACTATTTGGAAGGATCGGCATTGTGAGCGAAAAGGGTCGCCTGTTTACCAGTGAGTCGGTGACTGAGGGACACCCCGACAAGATCTGCGACGCGATCAGCGACTCCGTCCTCGACGCCCTGCTGGCGGCGGACCCGAGCTCACGTGTCGCGGTCGAAACGCTGGTCACCACCGGACAGGTGCACGTGGTGGGCGAGGTGACGACGACGGCCAAGGAGGCGTTCGCGGACATCACCAACACGGTTCGCGCGCGCATTCTCGACATCGGCTACGACTCGTCGGACAAGGGCTTCGACGGGGCCACCTGCGGCGTGAACATCGGTATCGGCGCGCAGTCGCCCGACATCGCCCAGGGCGTCGACACCGCCCACGAGGCCCGGGTCGAGGGCGCCGCTGACCCGCTGGACGCCCAGGGCGCCGGCGACCAGGGCCTGATGTTCGGCTACGCCATCAACGACACGCCCGAGCGGATGCCGCTGCCGATCGCGCTGGCCCACCGGTTGTCGCGCAAGCTCACCGAGGTCCGCAAGAACGGCACGCTGCCTTACCTGCGGCCCGACGGCAAAACACAGGTCACCATCGAGTACGAGGACGACGTCCCGGTCCGGCTGGACACCGTGGTCGTGTCCACCCAGCACGCCGACGGCATCGACCTGGAGAAGACGCTGGACCCCGACATCCGTCAGCACGTGCTCAAGACCGTGCTGGACGAGCTGGCCCACGACACCCTGGACTCGTCGGCGACGCGGGTGCTGGTCAACCCGACCGGCAAGTTCGTCCTCGGTGGCCCGATGGGCGACGCGGGCCTGACCGGCCGCAAGATCATCGTCGACACCTACGGCGGCTGGGCCCGCCACGGCGGCGGCGCCTTCTCCGGTAAGGATCCGTCCAAGGTGGACCGGTCGGCGGCCTACGCGATGCGCTGGGTGGCCAAGAACATCGTCGCCGCCGGCCTGGCGGAGCGAGTCGAGGTGCAGGTGGCCTACGCCATCGGCAAGGCCGCCCCGGTCGGGCTGTTCATCGAGACGTTCGGCACCGCGACCGTCGACCCGGTCAAGATCGAGAAGATCGTTCCCGAGGTGTTCGACCTGCGGCCGGGCGCGATCATCCGCGACCTGGACCTGCTGCGCCCCATCTACGCGCAGACCGCCGCATACGGGCACTTCGGCCGCACCGACGTCGAACTGCCCTGGGAGCAGCTGAACAAGGTCGACGACCTCAAGCGCGCGATCTAGGGCCGGTCAGCCGGTGAATCGGTAGTCGTCCAGATCGAATCGCCGGCTGCGCCAGTACACCTCCGGGGTGGTGCCAGGGCGCAGGGGCACGTCACCGTTCTTGTCGAAGTAGTAGCTGTTGGCCAGCTTGCAGCTGTCCTGCCAGAAGATCTGCCGGTGCCGTCGGCGCATCATCTCGGCGAAGTAGCGGTCGTTGGCTTCCTGGCTGACCTCGACGCGGGTCGCGCCGACACGCTTGGCCCGCTTGAGGCAGCGCACGATGTGATGCGTCTGCGCCTCGATGAGCGCGAAATACGAAGAGCCGACGTAACCGTAGGGGCCGAACACGGTGAACAGGTTGGGGAAGCCGGGCACGGTGACGCCCTCGTAGGCCTGCAGCCGGTGCTCGTCCCAGAAGCGGCTCAACGATTTTCCGCCGCTTCCGGTCACCGCGAACGTGGGCACGTTGTCGGGGTCCATCACCTTGAAGCCGGTCGCCAGGATCAGGACGTCGATCTCGTGGTTCTCGCCGTCGGTGGTGGCGACCGCGTCGGGCGTGATCTTGTCGATCGGTTCGGTGACCAGCCGCACGTTGTCGCGGTTGAAGGTGGCCAGGTAGCCGTTGTGGAAGCCGGGTCGTTTGCAGCCGACGGCATACTTCGGCGTGAGCTGCTCGCGCACGGCGGGATCC
Organism: Mycobacterium sp. NGS11; assembly: GCF_059813315.1. NCBI lineage: Bacteria > Bacillati > Actinomycetota > Actinomycetes > Mycobacteriales > Mycobacteriaceae > Mycobacterium > Mycobacterium sp. NGS11. Next base: position 6,873 of record NZ_JCALEJ010000033.1, on the reverse strand, counting down.
CGAACCTGTTGCCGCAGATAGGATTTGCCCAGTGCCGCCATCCTCTTGGCCAGCGGGATGACGGTGAAGTAGTGCGCCGAGATGGGGAAGGTGAGCTCCACGTAGGCCTGGCTGAGCAGGCGCTGCACGAACTTGCCGCCGGGGATTCGCATCGCCCAGCGCGCGGGCGTGGGCAGCGGGACGTCGAACTTCGGGAAACACCAGATCGGCGTGCGCTGAAACACGGTGAGCGACGAGACGATTGGCGCGATCTCGGGGATCACCTGGACCGCCGAGGCGCCGGTGCCTATCACGGCGACGCGTTTGCCGGTCAAATCCTGATTGTGGTCCCACCGCGCGGTGTGCATGGTGGTGCCGGCGAACGAGTCCACGCCGTCGATGTCGGGCAGATTCGGCACCGTCAGCACGCCGCACGCGCTGATCACGAACCGCGCCGTGATTTCGCCCGAAGGGTCGGTCTGTACCCGCCACAGCCGGCGCTCGTCGTCGAAGTCGGCGGCCTGCACCTTGGTGTTGAATCGGATCCGCGATCGGATGCGGTATTTGTCGGCGCAGTGTTCGGCGTAGGCCTTGAGCTCTCGGCCCGGCGCGTAGGTGCGCGACCAGTGCCGGCTCTGCTCGAAGGAGAACTGGTAGGAAAACGACGGAATGTCCACGGCGATACCGGGATACGTGTTCCAGTGCCAGGTACCGCCGACCCCGTCGCCGGCTTCGATCACCAGATAGTCGGACAGCCCGGCCCGGTCGAGGCTGATGGCCGCGCCGATGCCGGAGAATCCGGCGCCGATGATCAGCGTGTGGTAGTCGGGGACTTCGTCGTCGGTGGGGACCATCGTTGCCTGCCTAGGTGTGCAGCGCCTTGTGGAGCGCCGCCAGGCCACGCTCGGCGGCCTCGGCGGCGGCGGGTATCGCCAACGCGAAACTGACGAACCCGTGCACCAGGGTGGGCTCGTTGCTCAACTCGACCGGCACGCCCGCGGCCTCGAGGAGCTCGGCGTAACGGGTCCCCTCATCGCGCAGCGGATCGTGTTCGGCGGTGGCGATGTAGGCGGGCGCCAGCCCGGACAGGTCCGCGGCGTTCGCCGGAGCCATGGTGGTGGGCAGCGCCTTGGGGTCGGTGATATCGAGGCCGGGCACATACCAGGCCAGGAACGCGTCGATGACTTCACGGTTCAGGATCGGCGCATCCGCGTTGTCGGTATACGACGGCAGCGACAGATCCGCTATGACCGTCGGGTACCACAGCAGTTGGAAGCGCAGCTCGGGCCCGCCGTTGTCGGCGTTGTCGCGGGCCAACAGCGCCGTCACCGCGGCGAGGTTGCCGCCCGCCGAGTCGCCGGCCACGGCGATGTTGGCCGGGTCGCCGCCGAGCTCGGCCGCGTTCTCGGCGACCCACTGCAGGGCCGCCCAGCAGTCGTCCACGCCCGCCGGGAACGGATGCTCGGGGGCCAGCCGGTAGCCGACGGACACCACGACGGCCTCGGCGCCCACGGCGTGGGCGCGCGCGACCGGGTCGTGGGTGTCCAGGTCGCCGAGGCAGAACCCGCCGCCGTGATAGAAGACGACCACGGGCAACGGCGTCACCTCGCTGTCGGGCCAGTAGATGCGCACCGGGATGTCGCTGCGGTCGCCGTGCGAGACCGTGCGGTCCTCGATCCGCAGGTCCGGCAGCATTTCCGCGGGCACCTTGAGCAGCCGCAGCCGCTTGCGGGCAACCTCGACGCCGTCGGCCTCGCGGAAGGTCATCGGATAGGCGTCGAGCAGCGCCTTGAAGGTGGGATCGATACCGGGGCGGGCGGGGGTCGGCTCGCTCATGCGTTCACCGTACGCCGCGGGGTCACCCGTGCAGCCCGGCGCGCAGCGCGGTCAGTCCGCCCTCGAGCGCCGCGGTGGCGGCGGGCACCACGCCGGCATAGCCCAGGTAGCCGTGCACCAGCGTCTCGGCGTTGTGCACCTCGGCGGCGACGCCGGCGGCGGTCAGCAACCCGGCGTACCGGATGCCGTCGTCGCGCAGGGGGTCGTACCCGGCGACGGCGATGTAGGCCGGCGCCAGATCGCTCAGGTCACGCGCGCGCCCCGGCGCCATGTCCGATGGCGGATCGGACATGGCGACTTCGCCCGCGTACCAACGGGAGAACGCCGCGACGGCGTCGGTGCCCAGGATCGGCGCGGTGGCGTTTTCGGTGAACGACGGCAGCGACGCGTCCCACATGGTCGACGGATACCACAACAGCTGGAACACGATCGAAGGAGCGCCGTTGTCGCGCGCCCGCTGCGCCACCGCGGCGGCGATGGTGCCGCCGGCCGAATCCCCGGCCACCGCGATCCGGCTCGGATCGGCGTGCAGTTCGGCCGCATTCTCGGCGACCCAAAGCGTTGCGGCCCAAGCGTCTTCGACGGCGGCGGGGTAGGGGTGCTCGGGGGCGAGCCGGTAATCGACGGCTACCACGATCGCGTCGGCGCCCACCGCGTGCTGGCGCGCCGTGCCGTCGTGGGTTTCGAGGTCGCCGATGACGAAGCCGCCGCCGTGAAAAAACAGCACGACCGGGGCGGCGGCGCCCTGTCGATCATCGTCGGGATAGCTTGGCGGCCAATAGATCCGGAGCCCGATGGAGCCGGCGGGGCCGCGAATCGTGCGGTTCTGGACCCGCAGCTCGGGATGCAGCGGCCGGCGCGGCAGGTCGCGGAACCGCTGACGTGCCGCGCGGATTCCGTCCTCAGTGGATAGCCGGAAGGGAACCGCATCCAGTACCTTCTGCAGGATGGGGTCGATAGCGGGTTTCTCCTCGGCTGTGTTATCCAAGCTGGGCATGGACGTACCGTACGCACCCCGTCTGGTGGCCGGCGCCTGGGTGGTGGCCGGCTGGGTGGCCCTCGGCTACGGCATCTACCTGACCGTGCTGGCGCTGCGCTCGCCGCCGGGGATCGAGCTGACCGGTCACTGGGCGTTTCAGCCGGCGTTCAAGGCCTCGATGGCGCTGCTGCTCACGTTGGCCGCGGCGGGCCACGCCAAGGTCCGCGAGCGGCGGTGGCTGATGCTGGCGCTGCTGGGATCGGCCGTCGGCGACTGGGTGCTGGCGATCCCGTGGTGGCCGCTGTCGTTCGAGGTGGGGCTTGGGGCATTCCTGTTGGCGCACTTGTGTTTCATCGCCGCCCTGCTGCCGCTGGTTCCGGAGTTCTCCGGGGCTTCGGCGGATGACCGCCCGTCGACGATGCGCATCGTCGCGGCGGTCCTGATGTGCGCGGCGTCGATCGCGATGCTGGGCTGGTTCTGGCCCCAGCTGGGCGCACAAAAGCTGACGCTGCCGGTGACGCTCTACATCGTGGTGCTGACCGCGATGGTGTGCGCGGCCCTGCTGGCGAAGCTGCCGACGATCTGGACGGCGGTGGGGGCGCTGTGTTTTGCGGCCTCGGACTCGATGATCGCCATCGGCCGCTTCATCCTCGGCAACGAGGCCCTCGCGGTGCCGATCTGGTGGTCCTACGCGGCGGCCCAGATCCTGATCACGGCCGGCTTCTTCTTCGGCCGCGAGGTTCCCGCGCAGGCCGCCGGGGACGCCCCGGCGCCCGTCGAGAGCTGATTGTCGCCGGTGTCCGGTACGCTGCGGACTCCGACGGTAAACCATTGGATGACAACATGATTCGCGGTCCGGAGACGCGGTGAGTCCGAGCGCGCGCACGCCCGTCGAGGTGGAGCCCATCGCCCGGGTGCTGCCGATGCTGTCGGTGCCCCACCTCGACCGCGACTTCGACTATCTGGTGTCGGCCGAACAGTCCGACGACGCCCAGCCCGGGGTGCGGGTGCGGGTGCGTTTCCACGGCCGGCTGGTCGACGGGTTCGTGCTGGAGCGCCGCAACGACACCGATCACCCCGGGAAACTGGGCTGGCTGGATCGCGTCGTGTCGGCCGAGCCGGTGCTCACCCCGGAAATTCGCCGGCTGGTCGACGCGGTGGCCGCGCACTACGCCGGCACCCGCCCGGACGTGTTGCGTCTGGCGGTGCCGGCCCGGCACGCCAGGGTGGAGCGGGAACCCTCGGTCGGTCCCGAGGCCGCGGCCCCGGCGCCCGTCGATCCGTCGGGCTGGGAAGGTTACGGCCGGGGCGCTCAGTTCCTGGCCGCCCTGGCCGAATCGCGGGCCGCCCGAGCCGTGTGGCAGGCGCTTCCCGGCGAGTCGTGGGCGGACCGGTTCACCGAGGCCGCCGCGCAAACGGTGCGGACCGGCCGCTCGGCGCTGGCGATCGTTCCCGACCAGCGCGACCTGGACGCGCTGTGGCAAGCCGCGACGACGCGGATCGACGAGGGCAGCGTGGTGGCCCTGTCGGCCGGCCTGGGGCCGGCCGCCCGGTACCGGCGGTGGCTGGCGGCGCTGCGCGGCTCCGCGCGGTTGGTGATCGGTACCCGCAGCGCCGTGTTCGCACCGCTGAGCGACCTGGGGCTGGTCATGGTGTGGGCCGACGCCGACGACAGCCTGGCCGAGCCGCGCGCGCCGTATCCGCATGCCCGCGAGGTGGCCATGCTGCGCGCGCATCAGGCCCGGTGTGCGGCGCTGATCGGCGGCTACGCGCGCACGGCCGAAGCCCACGCGCTGGTGCGCAGCGGCTGGGCGCACGACATCGTGGCCGCGCGTCCCGTGGTGCGCGCCCGCACGCCGCGAGTGATCGCCCTGGACGACACCGGCTACGCCGACGAGCGCGACCCGGCGGCGCGCACGGCCCGCGTCCCGTCCATCGCGCTGCGCGCCGCCCGCTCGGCGCTGCAGGCCGGGGCTCCGGTGCTGGTGCAGGTGCCCCGGCGCGGGTACATCCCCGCGCTGGCCTGCGCGCGGTGCCGCACGATCGCCCGGTGCCGGCACTGCACGGGCCCGCTGTCGTTGCAGGAGGGCGGGGCCGCCTTACTGTGCCGCTGGTGCGGCCGCGTCGACCCGACCCGACGGTGCGCGCGCTGCGGGTCGGACGCCGTGCGCGCGGTCGTCGTCGGCGCGCGCCGCACCGCCGAGGAACTCGGCCGCGCGTTCCCGGACACGGCGGTGATCACGTCGTCGGGCGACGGCGTGGTGCCCGAGGTCGCGGCCGGTCCGGCCCTGGTGGTGGCCACCCCTGGTGCCGAACCGCAGGCGCGCGGCGGTTACGGGGCGGCGCTGCTGTTGGACACCTGGGCGCTGCTGGGCCGCCAAGACCTGCGCGCGGCCGAGGATGCGTTGTGGCGCTGGATGAGCGCCGCCGCGTTGGTGCGGGCCCGTGGCGACGGCGGCGTGGTGGCGATCGTCGCCGAATCGTCTCTGCCCACAGTGCAATCGCTGATCCGTTGGGATCCCGTGGGTCATGCGGAGGCCGAGGTGACCGCGCGGGCCGAGGTCGGTCTGCCGCCCAGCGTGCACATGGCGGCCGTCGACGGGACCGCCGGCGCCGTGGCGGCGCTGCTCGACGAGGTCCGGTTGTCCGATCAGGATTCCCTCGACGCGGATTTGCTTGGACCGGTGGACCTTCCGGCCGGCGTGCGCCGCCCGGCCGGAACGCCGGCCGGCGCCCCGGTGACGCGAATGCTGGTGCGCGTGCCCCGTCAGCAGGGCCTGGCGCTCGCGGCGGCGCTGCGGCGCGGCATCAGCGTGCTCAGCACACGGCAAACGCACGAGCCGGCCCGGGTCCAGATCGACCCGCTGCACATCGGCTAACCTTCACCAATCATTACCCTAGGCGACAATATACGCATGCAATAATCTCTTTTTACGACATTAGAGTGTTGCTACACTTTCTAATCCTTAGCCGCCGAAAGGCCGGAAACCATCCGGGGAGGGCGTTATGGCAGCGGATCACACCGCGGTTGACGAATCGTTGGACGTCATCACCGATGCGCTACTGACGGCCTCCCGTTTGCTGATGGCCATCTCGGCCCGCTCCGTCGGGCAGGTCGACGAGACCATCACCATCGCGCAATTCCGGACGCTGGTGATCCTGTCCAATCGCGGCCCCGTCAACCTGGCCACCCTGGCCGGTCTGCTGGGTGTGCAGCCGTCGGCCACCGGCCGGATGGTGGACCGGTTGGTCGCCGCCGGGCTGATCGACCGCCTGCCGCACCCGACCTCCCGGCGCGAGCTGCTCGCCGCGCTCACCACGCGCGGCCGCGACGTCGTCCACCAGGTCACCGCGCACCGGCGCGCCGAGATCGCGGCCATCGTCGCGAAGATGCCGCCACCCGAGCGGCACGGGCTGGTGCGGGCCCTGACGGCCTTCACCGCCGCCGGCGGCGAGCCTGACGTCCACCTGGACGCCGAGGTCGACCTGTAGCGGCTACTCGGTCCGCTTTCGGCCGGTCACCAGCAGGTACTCCCAGCCCATGACGCCGTCGCTGAGGTGATCCTGCGCGAGTTCGACGAGTTGGGCGTCCAGCTCGGCCGTCAGCACCCGGTTGTGACCGATGTTCGCGTACGCCTCGATCGTCGGGCCGTAGTGCTGCTTGAAGTAGGCATGCACGGCCTCGGCGCTGTCGAACCGGTTGACGGCCAACATGCCTCGCGCCGTGGTGATCTCGCCGATCTCGTCGCCGAGCAGCGCGGTGACGTAGCCCGGGCGGCCCCAGAGCGCCGCAGGCGGCACGGGGTGCGACAGGCTCGGCCGGTAGGGCCGAATGGTGGCCAGCATCCGGCCGAAGAACCCTTCGGGCGTCCAGCTGATCACGCCGATCGTGCCGCCCGGCCGGCAAACCCGGACCAGTTCCGCGGCAGCGCGGGGCTGGTCGGGGGCGAACTGCACGCCGATCGCGGACACGACGACGTCGAACTCGCCGTCACCGAACGGCAGCGCGTGTGCGTTGGCCTCCCGGTAGTCGATCGTCAAGCCCCGCGACTTCGCCCTGGCCTGCGACCGGCGCAGCA
>NZ_JCALEJ010000032.1:0-56185 GCF_059813315.1 Mycobacterium sp. NGS11 | reverse complement strand
CGTCAGCATGGCGATCGCCACCGCCGCCGCGGTCAGCCAGGCCAGCAGCGCGCTGCTGGCCTGGTACTGCGGCCCGAAGGCGACCCGCAACAGCCACGGACCCACCACGGCCGCGGCCGCCACCCCGACCGCGCCGATTGCTCCGACGATCGCCGCCGGCGCGAGCAGGGCACGAATCCGGTTGCTGCGCTCGTCGACGAAATGGGCAATCAGGTTGCCCTGCATGGCCGTCAGCGGCACCAGCAGTGGCGCACGGGTCAGAGTGACCGCCAGGATGATCACCCCGCCCTGCGCGCCGAGCTCGGCGCTGGTCAGTTTCAGCAGCACCGGAAATCCCATCACCAGGATGGCGCTGGCCCCGGCCGCGGTGATCGAATGCGCCGCCCCCCGGAGAAAGGTCGCGGTACCGCCGGGGGTCAACAAGCGCGCGGTGGCCCTGGCCGCCGGCGAGGCCATCAGCAGGATCAGCCAGGCGACCGCGCCCGCCACCGTCGCCCACAAGAAACCGACCAGACGCCACCCGAGCGCCACCGCGGCCGCGGCCACCATCACGCGGATGACGGCGTCGGTCACCATCAGCGCGCCGTAGCGGGTCCACTGGTTGGTGCCGGCCAGCATGCCCAGCAAGGTGGCGTGCGCACAGAACCCGGCCAGCCCGGCGGACAGCAGAGCCACCGATAGCAGCCGCGCCTCGACGAACACCCTTCCGCTCCACAACGGCGAGCTGCCGGCGATCACTACGGCCGCGGCCATCCCGACCAGCACCGCGACCCGCATCGGGTGGGTACGCGGTTCGCCGGGCGCCGGCAGGGCGGCCAGGTCGCTGACGTAGGGAGTCGAGCGAACTTCCCGGGTGGTCTCCTGCAGCAGGCCGTTGGCCGCGCCCGTCACCAGCCCGAAGGCGCCCCAGAACACGCCGAAGATCGAAAAGCCGCTCGGCGCCAGGTCACGGGCGGCCAGGTAGATCACCGCGTAGCCGCACAGCGCCGTCACGGCCGTGGCGGTGCCGACCCGGGCCATGCTGCCGCGCGCCACCGGCCCCTGTGAGGCGCTGATCTCGGTCATCGGGGCAGCGGCGCTTTCGGCCGGTCGTCCCGATGTTTCGTCACAATTTGAAAATTCTATGCGGCCCGAAGCGATCCCCCTTCGCGCGATGCGGTTCGCTAGTGTGGTCGGCGGCCGGAAAGGATCCATGTCCGCTTTGCGTACCTTCGGGATCTCGCTTGCGGTCACCGCGGCGGCCCTGGGCGTCGGATATGCCTACGGCGGCCTCAAAGGTCTCTATCTGCTGGTGGTGCTGGCCGTCCTCGAGGTGTCGTTGTCGTTCGACAACGCCATCATCAACGCTTCGATCCTGAAACGGATGAGCCGCTTCTGGCAGCGGATGTTCCTGACCATCGGGATCCTCATCGCCGTGTTCGGCATGCGACTGCTCTTCCCGCTGCTCATCGTGTGGGCGACGGCGGGGCTCGGCCCGGTGCGCGCGATGGAGCTGGCCCTGCATCCGCCCGCGCACGGCGCGCTGGAGTTTCCGGACGGCTCGCCCAGCTACCACAAACTCGTGATGGCGGCGCACCCCCAGATCGCCGCGTTCGGTGGAATCTTCCTGTTGATGCTGTTCCTGGATTTCATTTTCTATGACCGAGAAATCAAGTGGCTCAAGTGGATTGAGATCCCGTTCGCGCGCCTGGGCCGGCTGGGGCAGGTGTCGCTGGTGGTCACCGGCCTGGTGCTGGTCGGGGTTGGCACGCAATTGACGCACTCGGGTGACGAGGCGGCGACGGTGCTGACCGCGGGGCTTTTGGGCATGGTGACCTATCTGGTGGTCAACGGGTTGAGCCGGGCGTTTCAACCATCCGACGCCGAAGCCGGCGAGGCCGGCGCGGCGACGGGCCGGGCCGGCCTGACGCTGTTCCTCTACCTCGAAGTGCTCGATGCCTCCTTCTCATTCGACGGCGTCACCGGCGCGTTCGCCATCACCTCCGACCCCGTCGTCATCGCGCTGGGGCTGGGACTGGTGGGCTCGATGTTCGTCCGGTCGATCACCATCTACCTGGTCAGCCAGGAGACGTTGGGCCGGTACGCGTACCTGGAACATGGCGCGCACTGGGCCATAGGTGCGCTCGCGGTCATCATGCTGGTCTCCATCGAGCCCAGGTTCGAGGTCCCCGAGGCGTTCACCGCTTCGATCGGCGTGGTCTTCATTGCGGCGGCGCTGGGCTGGAGCATCCTGCGCAATCGCCGCGACGCCCGCGCCGGGGGCTAGCGCCCGCCGGTGTGGTTCAGTGCCCTTCGGTCTTGAACCGCTCGATCGAGCGCTGGATCTCTGCTTCGGCTTCTTCGCGGCCAACCCAGTCCGCGGCCTTGACGAACTTGCCCGGTTCCAGGTCCTTGTAGTGCACGAAGAAGTGCTTGATCACGTCCAGCTCGAATTCCGGCACGTCCCCGATGTCCTGAACGTGGTCCCAGCGGTGGTCACCGGCCGGCACGCACAGGACCTTGTCGTCGCCGCCCTTTTCGTCGGTCATCCGGAACATGCCCACCGGGCGGGCCTCGACGATCACGCCGGGAAACACCGACTGCGGCAACAGCACCATCGCGTCCAGCGGGTCGCCGTCCTCGCCCAGGGTGTCCTCGATGAAGCCGTAGTCGGTCGGATAGGCCATCGCGGTGTACAGGTAGCGGTCCAGACGTAGCCGTCCAGTCTCGTGGTCGACCTCGTACTTGTTCCGCTGGCCCTTTTGGATCTCGATGGTCACGTCGAATTCCACCGCGTCGGCTCCTTGTCTGGTAGGCGGACCGATTTTGCTCTGCTACACCCTAGTCGAGCGCATCGGCGCCGATTCGGCAGAATGGCTTGGAGACAGTCAGGAGAGTGATGGCCCGTACTCGCTGGCAAAAATCCACCCCAGTGCTCATCGGGTTGGGTGTGCTGGTGTTCGTCGCCGCCGTCGTGGTGGCGGCGGTGTTTTTCACCACGACCGGACACGGCGCCAATAGCGCGCATGCCCCGATACCGCCCCCGCACGCCCCGGCGGTGAAGCCCGGCATGACGCCGGTGAGCGACACCGCCGAGCTACCCAGCGGGCCCGGCGTCAGCGCGATGCTGGCGCCCGTGGCGAGCGACCCCAACCTGGGCCGGCTAGGCGGACGGATCACGGACGCCATCACCGGAAAGGAGCTCTGGCAGGTGGCGGCCGACATGCCGTTGGTGCCGGCGTCGACCAACAAGGTGCTCACGGCGGCCGCGGCCTTGCTCACGCTGGACCATCAGGCCCGGATCAGCACTCGGGTGGTGGCCGGCAGCCAAAACGCCCAGGGACCCGTCGTGCTGGTGGGTGCGGGCGATCCGGCGCTGTCGGCCGCGCCGCCCGGTGTGGCGACGTGGTACCGGGGGTCGGCCCGGATCAGCGACCTTGTGGAACAGATCCGCCGCAGCGGCGTGACGCCGACCGCCGTACAGGTGGACACCTCGGCGTTCAGCGGTCCCACGATGGCGCAGGGTTGGGACCTGGCTGACGTCGACAACGGCGACATCGCGCCGATCGAGTCGGTGATGATCGACGCCGGCCGCATCCAGCCTTCGACGGTCAACTCGCGGCGGTCCCGGACCCCGGCGCTGGATGCCGGGCGGGAGCTGGCCAAGGCGCTGGGACTGGACCCGAACGCGGTCACGACCGCCGCCGCGCCGTCGGGGGCGCGGCAGCTGGCGGTCGTGCAATCGGCGCCGCTGGTCCAGCGGCTGTCCGAGATGATGGATCACTCGGACAACGTGCTGGCCGAATGCATCGCTCGCGAGGTGGCGGCCGCGATCAACCGGCCGCGCAGCTTCGCCGGCGCCGTCGACGCGGTGACCAACCGGCTGACCACCGCTCACGTCGACACCGCGGGCGCGACGCTGCTGGATTCCAGTGGACTCTCGGTCGACGATCGGCTGACGGCCAAGACGCTCGACGGCGTGCTGCAGGCCGCGGCGGGGCCCGACCAGCCGTCGCTGCGGGCGCTGCTGGATCTGCTCCCGATCGCCGCCGGCAGCGGGACGCTGGCCGATCGCTTCACCGACGCCTCCACCGCGCAGGGCCCCGCGGGCTGGCTGCGGGCCAAAACCGGCTCGCTGACCGGCATCAACGCGCTGGCCGGCGTGCTCACCGACCGCAGCGGCCGGGTGCTCACCTTCGCGTTCATCTCCAACGACGCCGGCCCGAACGGCCGCAACGTGATGGACGCGCTGGCGACCCGGCTGTGGTCCTGCGGGTGCTCATGACACCGGCGCCGGACTTGACGCTGGGCACCGCGGTCGACTGGAAGTTCGCGGCGTCGGTCGGTCGGCGGCTGGCCCGCCCGGGTCCGCCGTCCAGCGAGTACACCCGCCGCCAGGTGATCGACGAACTCGCCACCGCGTCCACCAAAGCCGAACCGTTGGTGCGTGACGTCACCGGCCTGGTCACCAACGGCGCGGTGCCGGCCGCGCGCATCGTCGACCGTTCCGACTGGATCGCCGCGGCCACCGAATCGATGCGGGTGATGATGCACGGCACCGAGAAGCCGCGCGGCTTTCTGACCGGTCGCGTCACCGGCGCGCAGACCGGCGCCGTCCTGGCGTACGTGTCCTCGGGCATCCTCGGCCAATACGACCCGTTCGCCACTACTGACGGGACCAAAACGGGCTGCCTCCTGCTGGTGTATCCCAACGTCATCGCCGTCGAGCGGCAACTCCGAATCGAACCGGCCGATTTCCGGCTATGGGTGTGCCTGCACGAGGTCACCCACCGAGTGCAGTTCACCGCCAACCCGTGGCTGCCCGACTACATGTCGCAGGCGCTGGGCCTGCTCACCCGCGACGCCGGCGAGGACATCGGGCAGGTGATCAGCCGGCTCGCCGACTACGCGCGCGGCCGCGCCGACAACGCGTCGGAATCCGACGCCAACTCCTCGGGAATTCTCGGGCTGGTGCGCGCGGTGCAGTCCGAACCGCAGCGGCAGGCGCTGGACCAGCTGCTGGTGCTGGGCACCCTGCTGGAGGGCCACGCGGATCACGTCATGGATGCCGTCGGGCCGATGGCGGTCCCGTCGGTGGCCACCATCCGGCGCCGGTTCGACGAGCGCCGCCACCGCAAGCAGCCGCCGTTGCAGCGGTTGTTGCGCGCACTGCTGGGTCTCGACGCCAAGCTCAGCCAGTACACCCGCGGCAAGGCCTTCGTCGATCACGTGGTCGGCCAGGTGGGGATGGAGCGGTTCAACGCCATCTGGACGGGTCCCGACACGCTGCCGCTGCCCACCGAGATCGAAGAGCCCCGGCGATGGATCGACCGAGTGCTGTAGGCCAGCTGCGCGCTGCTGTCGAGGCGTTCAACAAGGCCCACCTCGCCACCGTCGAACAGTGGTGCGTGGCGCTGTCCGGCGGTCCGGATTCGCTGGCGCTCACCGCGGTCGCGGCCAAGCTACGACCCACCACCGCGGTCGTCGTCGACCACGGCCTGCAAACCGACTCGGCGGCAGTGGCCGAGACCGCCCGCGCTCAGGCCATTTCATTGGGATGCGTTGGGGCCCAAGTGGTTCGGGTGCAGGTGGGCAACCGGGGCGGTCCCGAGGCGGCGGCGCGCGCTGCCCGCTACGCCGCGTTGAGCGCATTCCACACCGGCCCGGTGCTGCTGGGCCACACGCTGGACGACCAGGCCGAGACGGTGCTGCTGGGGCTGGGCCGCGGGTCCGGGGTGCGTTCGATCGCCGGGATGCGTCCGTACGATCCGCCGTGGTGCCGGCCGCTGCTGGAGGTGCGTCGAGCCGTCACGCACGGCGCGTGCGAAGAGCTTGGGCTGACCCCCTGGCAGGATCCGCACAACACCGACCGCCGCTTCACCCGCACCCGGCTGCGCGCCGAGGTGCTGCCCCTGCTGGAGGACGTCCTCGGCGGTGGCGTGGCCGAGGCGCTGGCCCGCACCGCGACCTCGCTGCGCGAGGATTCCGATTTGATCGACACCCTGGCCGCCCGCGCGCTGCCCGAGACCAAGGCGGACTCCGGCCTGCTGGTGCAGGCGCTGGCGGGGCTGGACGCCCCCGTGCGGCGGCGGGTGATCCGGACCTGGCTGCTGACCGGCCGCGCAACGAACCTGACCGACAAGCAGATTCGCGGGGTGGACGCCCTGGTCACCGGCTGGCATGGGCAGGGCGGGGTGGCGGTGGGCTCGTCGCTGCCCGAGGAACGACTGTTCGCGGGCCGCCGCGACGGGGTGCTGAGGCTGTGGAGCGAGCCGGTCGGCAAACCGGTCCGATAGCCGCAATATCGGGGCTGCCATTGGTTATTCGCCCGTCCTCGTGGCACTCTGTGGGCGTGGCCCAGATCTCCTCGGCGATCACCCCCGCCCAACCCGCGGAGCTGTACCCCGGGGATATCAAGTCTGTCCTGCTGACGTCGGCGCAAATTCAGGCCCGAATCGCCGAACTCGGCACCGAGATCGGCGAGAACTACCGTGACGCCGCGATCGAGACCGGACAGGACCTGCTGCTGATCACCGTGCTCAAGGGAGCTGTGATCTTTGTCACCGACCTGGCCCGCGCGATCCCGCTGCCCACGCAGTTCGAGTTCATGGCCGTCAGCTCCTACGGGTCTTCGACGTCCTCGTCGGGCGTGGTGAGGATCCTCAAGGATCTGGACCGCGATATCGAGGGCCGCGACGTGCTGATCGTCGAGGACGTCGTCGACTCGGGCCTCACCCTGTCGTGGCTGCTACGCAACCTCAAAACGCGCCACCCACGTTCGCTGCGGGTGTGCACCCTGCTGCGCAAGCCCGACGCGCAGGGCGCCCACGTCGACATCGCCTACGTGGGCTTCGACATCCCCAACGACTTCGTCGTGGGCTACGGCCTCGATTACGACGAGCGCTACCGTGACCTGTCCTACATCGGAACCCTGGATCCCAGGGTCTACCAGCAGTAGGCCCCGCCCCGGTTGGCCCGCTATTCCAACTCCCAGACGGCGGTCACCGAGAAGTTCACGGTCTGCTGGCCGGGTTCCAGCGGAACCATCGACGGCATGGCCCGTGGCGCCCCGGTCGGCGGCGGGGCGTTGCCGGTGGCCTCCGAAATGGACAGCACCCGGCCCAGCCGAAGGCCGGACAGCTGGGAGTACTGCTCGGCGCGGCTCTTGGCGTCGTTGAACGCCCGCGAGCGGGCGTCCTTGACCAGCTGCGAATCGTCGGCGATGGAATAGCGGACGGACTTGATCCGGGTGGCGTCGCCGCCCGTGCCGACGATCAGCGCGAGCAAGCGCGACGCGGCATCCGCCGGGTGGATTTTGACTGCGATGGCGTTGGTCGCGCGGTACGCGGTGATGGCGGCGGTACCGCTGGGCCCGGGGTTGTTGTATTCGGGCGACAGCGTCACCTCGGTGGTGCTGATGTCCTTGCGATCGATGCCGGCGCCGGTCAGTGCGTTGATGACGGCCTGTTGACGGTCGTTGGTTTGGTTCATCGCCGTGGTGACGTCGGGGGCGGTGAATTCGATGCCGACGTCGGCGGTCAGGGTGTCCGGGACGCCTTGCACCTGACCGGTGCCCACAACCGTGACCTGACGAGGGTTGGCGCCGGGCGGCGGGTTGTGCTTGTCGCACGCCGAGATCACTGCGATCGTCAACCCGGCCGTGACCACGGCCGTCGATCGGCGGACAAGGGTTTCAGTGCTGGGTTTCGGCATGAGTGGACACTAGCGGCTACCGCGCTTCGGCCTGCGTTGCGGGCATCACAATGCAGTGACGATCACGGTTAGCCTTGCGCGAGTGGATGATTGGTGCACTTACCTGACACGATGGGCCCGCGCTACAGAAGCGGCAGCATCCTTCCGCCCGGACCCTCGTCGGGTGGCCCGCTCAGGTCGGACTTGAATCCACGGAATCCGCCGTCCTTCGTCCTTTTATCCTCGAGTCGCCTCTGGACGTCGTCGGGGAGGCGTCCAATGCGGTCGGGCGAATTCCACAGTTCCCAGGTCTGAACCGCCCAGTACACCGCGAACTCGAGGATCACCGCCGATTCCAGCCAGATGACCCATGGCTCCCACCCGGGGCGCCTGAGATGCACTGCAATGACTGCGATTAACGTCACCACCATCACTAGGGCAATGACCCGGTAGAACCACTTATAGCGGTCCTTGTGCGGTGACTTCTTCGTGTCCTCCTGCCCCACGACGTATGCGGCGCAGAACACGGTGATGATGAAGGACAAGAGCATCAACACACCGGAGATGCCGTGAATATGCGCGTAGAACTGGTTCGGGAAGAACACAAGGGCGAAAAAGCCAAGCGCCATCATCACCCAGAAAACCCACTGTGCGACCGTGCCCAACGGACTTCTCTTATGCCGAGTGTGGTTGCGCCAGTGCAGCAAGGCCATCGCCGACCACCCCACAATCAGTGCGACGACGACCGCCCACACGTTGGGCTGAATTGCGGGCACGAATTCGGGCGGAAGATCGTATCGCCCACACCGTTGCTCGGGCGTAAGCGGACCCTGTGGCACCATCGCGATCATCAATGCGGAGACCCCCGCCAGAGTCAACAGCGCATCCTCGGTGTCGTTGCTGCCCTTGTACATGATGAAAAGCGTGCCGAGCGCCAGCAGCGCGGCGATCAGGATGCTGTGCGCGGAGGTGTAATAGTAAGCACTGAGGGCGAATTGCCAGCAGGTCGCCGACAATTGCCGGATGACGATGGCCACGAATACCATCAGCGTTACGATGACCATGCCGACGCGTAGGTCACGGTATATGGCAAGTGTGATGGGCGTTGGTTTCTGGTTGCTCATGCTGCCTACTTCGGACCTGTCCGGTGTCTATGCCGGGACGATAGCCGGTGACATGGCTGGCCGCAGCGAATTTGCAAATTGTGCGCAGTGGCCCGGCATGCGCGGCCGATCGCTGGGCGGATCGCGGCGCAGTCGATAAGATCAGACGCGACAGTCCATTTGGGATCGATGCCTCATCACCGCTGGCAACCGAGTTCAGGCCGGCCGGGCCGAAAAGGTCGGCCAGCTCGGGCATCACGGCGTTGCTTTGCCACTGTGTTGCTCAGCCGCCCACTGCGCAGAATCATCGCGTCCGTTTCCCGCGCACCGGGCTCAACCGGCACCCGGGCGGGGCACGCCCTTCGACGAAGAGCCGCGATCGGCCCGGCCGATAACCGCGTCCAATACAGCGCCGGCAAAGCCCGGTGGCCACGTCAGTAGCCTCATATAGGTTCATATATGTCTCCAATAATATTTGTTCTCAACATTTTTCATATCAACTCCAAATGATGCAGCATTTCAGATCAGCTAAATGAACAGTTTTCGTCCTGGTCATGAATTAGCCGCTCTCGGGCTGTCATCTCTGGACACGACTGGCCTAACGTGTCCAGGCGTCCGACTAGGCACTTCCATTGGTGTCGAGAGCTATTGATTTGAAAGGGTTTTGAGAAGACATGTCGTTCTTGCTGGCGCAGCCGGAAATGCTGGATGCCGCTTCCCGCGAGTTGCACGGGATCAACGCGTCCGTGCGGGAGGGGACTTCGGCGGTGGCAATGCCGACGACCAGCGTCGTGCCCGCCGCGGCCGACGCGGTATCGATTTTGACCGCGCAACAATTCTCCCGGCACGGTGCGCTCTTCCAGGAGATCAGCGCACAGGCCGCCCTGGTCCGCGAGCACTTGGCGACAATGCTTGGCGCCAGTGCCGGTTCGTACGCCGCCACGGAAATCGCCAACACTGCCGCGGTCGGTTAGGCGGGGACACCATGCTCGACTTCGCGCAGTTGCCGCCGGAGATCAACTCCGCGCTGATCTATTCAGGACCCGGCTCAGGCCCGCTGCTGGCCGCAGCCGCGGCCTGGGACGGCCTGGCCACCGACTTGCGATCCGCGGCGTCCGCCTACGGGGCGGTGATCTCGAGCCTTACCGACGGACCATGGCAGGGGCCGGCCGCCTCCGCCATGCTCACTGCGGTTGTCCCGCAGGTGGCTTGGTTGTCCGGCACGGGCGGCAAGGCCGAACACGTCGCCGCCCAGGCGGTGGCGGCGGCGACTGCCTACGAATTGGCGTTCGCCGAAACGGTGCCACCGCCGGTGATTGCGGCGAACCGGGCGTTGCTGGCCGAATTGCTGGCGACGAACGTTCTCGGCCAGAACATCGCGACCATTGCGGCTACCGAGGCCCAATACGGCGAGATGTGGGCTCAAGACGCCGGCGCGATGTACGGATATGCCGGTGGGTCGGCCGCGGCGTCGATGCTGCCGCCATTCGAGCCGGCCGAGCCTGCTACCGACCCGGCCGGCGCGGCTCGTCAGGCCGCCGCGGTGGCTCAAGCGGCCGGCCGCGGAGGCGAGAGCGCGCAGGACGTGGTGCCCCAAACGCTGTCCGCGCTGGCCGGATCGACGAATAATCCCACTTCGACCGGCAACCCCGCGCCCTTCCTGGGAGGAATCAGCCTGAACCCCGAAGGCGATGGGCTGGTGGTGGGTGGCCCGCTGGGTGATTTGTTGGAGGGCCTGACCGGGTCGCAAACATTGGATGCCAGCACGCCTTTCGACGCCTTCATCCGGTTGATTTCTCCGACGCGGCTTTTCACCACCTCGTTCAAAGACATCCAGAGCCTTGCGCAGGGGTTCATGCCCGCCGCGAAGTCCGCGGCCGAGGGCGCGGCCAAGGCAGCGGAAGCGGTTGTGCCCACGGCTGTTTCGGGTGCGGGCCTGGGTTCCGTCGGCGCGATTGGCGGAGCTGTCGGCAAGGCGGCATCCGTCGGTGGATTGTCGGTGCCGGCGGCTTGGGCGGGCGCGGCGCCGACCGCGCCTTCGGTGGCCGTGGCCCTCAACGGCGCCGCCGCGGCGGGGGCGGCAGACCGTGCCACGAATGCGGTTGGTGGGCTGCCGATGATGCCCGCCGGCGGGGCGGGGCGCGGCGCCGGCGCCTTTGTGGCGCCTCGATACGGTTTCAAGCCCACCGTCATCGCCCAGCCCCCGGCGGGGGGCTGATCCGATGACCGGACCGGCAATCGCTCAGACGAATCAGCGGGGCGGGCGTCGCGTCCGCGACCGGCCCGCACTACAGACACGGCGGAGAACCTTTGGTGAAGCGCATAATCCGGTCAGGTGTTCGCCACAGGTCGATCGTTTGAACCACCCAGTACGCGGCGAACTCGAGGATCAGCGCCACCTCGGCCAGCAGGCCCCAATGGCCCCCCAACCCTCTCGAGAAATTAACCCAGAGAACCGCAATCAACGTCGCCAACATCAGCCAGGCTATTGCCCAGTAGATCCGCTTATAGCCGCGCTGATGCGCGGACTTCGACGGGTCCTCGCGCCCGACGACGTACGCGGTGCAGAACGTGGTGGCGATGAAGGCCGAGAGCATCAGTATCGCGGCGGCGCCGTGTGCACACTTCTTGAACGTGCCCGGAAAGAAAAGCAGCGCGATGAGGCCGAGCGCCATGATCAGCCAGAAAACGCACAGCGCCACTATTGCGCCCAGCCTTCGTTTCCGCGGAGGGCGGCCGCGCTTCCATTGGTAGAGCATCACCGACCAGATCACCAGATAGCCCAGACCCAATGCGATGGCCGCCGCCCAAACATTGGGCAGGATGGAGGCTTTGGCAGTGTCGTCGAAGTCGAGCGGCAGATTTGCTGGCCCGGGGCACAGGTCGTCGGGTCGAGACTGCGGCACTATCGCCGCGGTCAATGCACTGACACCGGCCAGAGTCAACAAGACATCCTCGGTGTCGGTGCTGCCCCGATAGATGATGAAGAGCGTGCCGAGCGCCAGGAGCGCGGCGATGACGATGCTGTGCGCCGAGGTGTAATAGTACGTGCTGAGGGCCGATTGCCAGCAGGGCGCGGACCTCTTTTCGATGAGCACCCCCGCAACGACCATCACCATGAGTACGACCATGGCGACGCGTAAGTCGCGGTATATGGCAAGCGTCATGGGAGTGCGGAGCGGGCCTTGGCCGCCCGCGCCGCTTGGCTGGCTCACGCGGCCCACACTTCTCGATGACGGGCGCTTTCGCCCTTTTGGTTCGCTTCAGTCATATCGCGACCTGTTTGTGGACGAAGTTGATTTGGCTGCTGCAGATTTTAGGGATATTGGTCTAGCGATGTGCAGCTACGCGGTTTTTGATATCCCTAGGGCGTGACGAGGATCTTGCAGTGCCGCTCGGGGTCGGCGAGATCGTCGAAAGCCGTACCGACCGCGTCGAGGCCGACTTCGCCGGTGATCAGCGGGCTGACGTCGATGTCGCCCTCGGCCAGGGCGCGTAGCGAGTCGCCGAACTCCTCGGGCGTGTAGGCGAGTACGAATTGGACGTTGATTTCTTTGGCGATCGCAAAGAACGGATGCACCGTATCGGGTTGCATGCACACACCTGCGACCACCAGTCGCGTGCCGCTCCGCGCCCGAAGGAGAACGTCATCGATGATGCCGGGCACGCCGACCGCCTCGAACACCACCGCGGGCTTGACGGTGTCGAAGGGCGAACCCTGCGCCGCGTCCAGTGTCTGGTGGGCTCCCATCGCCGTGGCCAGCTCACGGCGTTTGGGCGAAAAATCCGATGCCACAATGGCTTCGACGCCTTTCGCACGCAGCGCGGCGATGATGGCGATCCCGATCGGGCCACAGCCGAGCACCAGGGCCGTCTCGCCGGGCGCGATACTGGACTTGTTGACCGCATGCAGCCCCACGGCCATCGGCTCGGTGAGCGCGGCGTGCTTGAGGTCCAGGCCGTTGGGGATCGGCAGCAGCAGCGGCGCCGAGAGCAGCATCCGTTCGGCGTAGCCGCCGATGGTGCTGTTGCTGTAGACGATCGGCTCGACGCCCTTGGCGGACAACAGCACCGGTAACGACGTCACGAGAGTGCCCGGCGGATGGGTCTCGGTGTCCGGCCCGGCTTCGAGGATCTCGACGCTGAACTCGTGACCCATGAAGATGTCGTGCCTCAGGTCGACGTGCATGCCGCCCGTGCCGCCGGCCACCCGGTCGCTCATCTCCAGCACCTGCGCGCCGTGGGCGGCGAAATGCAAGTCGGAGCCGCAGATTCCGCACGCCCGCACGCCCACCAGCACCTGACCGGCCTCCGGTATCGGGTCGGGCACGTCGTCCCGGTAGACCATGCGGCCGTCCCGCAGCACCGCCGCGCGCATCAGTGCACCGCGTCTTTCTGCTCGTCGACGTGTTCGGTGATGGCCTTCACCACCGCTTCGCCGGCCCGGCCGATCAATTGGTCGCGTTTGCCCTTCGCCCAGTCGTGCGAGGAGCGGGACGCTTCGAGCTGTCGTTTGAAGTGCGGAATCACCTTGCGCGCCATCAGGTCATAGCTGTGGTACGTCGCCTGCGGCGACGCCCAGTCGTGGCCGAGCATCAGCAGGGTGCCGAAGCCGCCGGAGCGGTCGAGCAGATCCTCGATGTGGGCGATGGCGTCCTCCGGAGTGCCGATGCAGCAGTTTCCCTTCGCCGCGTAGTCGGCGACGAACTCGTGCGGCGTCTGGGTGCCTTCCACGCTGTTGGCCAGCGGCACAAACCCGGCGGCGCCAAAGTAATTCGCGAAATCCTGCAGTCCGTAGGTGCAGTCGTCAATGGCTTGCTCACGGCTGTCGGCGATGTGCATGATGCTCAGGACGCGCCAGCCGGCCCGGTCCGGCTCCTCCCGGCCCACCTTCGCGGCCTGTTCGCGGACCACGTCCCAGGTGGTTTCCAGCGCCGCGTAGCCGCCCGGTACCGACATCGACAACGACAGCAGCGAGGTGCCCAGTGCACCCGCCAGCCGCGGGCCCGACGGCGAAATCATTGCCGCCGTGGAGATCTCGGGATACGGCCAGGTGTAGGGCCGGATATGCAACTGCGCGTCTCGCAGGGTGAACCAATCGGAGTGACGGTCTATGCGTTCGGTGGGTGCGGCGCGGAACAGCGCCAGGATCGCCTCGAGAGACTCCTGCATCATTCGACGCTGCTCGATCGGGTCGATGCCCATCATGTAAGCGTCCGAGGGCAACGCGCCGGGGCCGGTGCCGAACATCACCCGCCCGCGGGTCAGGTGATCCAGCAGCACCCAGCGGTCGGCGACCATGAGCGGATGGTGGTAGGGCAGCGACACGACGCCGGTGCCCAGCCGGATGTGTTTGGTGCGCTCGGCCGCCGCCGCGATGAACACCTCCGGGCAGGCGATCAGTTCGTAGCCACCGGAGTGGTGCTCGCCGAACCACGCCTCGTCGAATCCCAGCCGGTCCAGGGCGACGACGCGTTCCATGTCGTATTCCAGTGCCACGGTTGGGGATTGGCCGATGGGATGAAACGGGGTGATGAAGACACCGAAACGCAGGGGCGCGCTCATTGCAGCTCCAATCCGTTGAGGAATTCCAGTAAGGCCGCATTCACCTCGTCGGGGCGCTCCTGCTGCAGCCAATGCCCGGCGTCCTCGATCATCACCTGTCGGTACGGGCCCGAGATGGCATCCGCAGCGCGATCGGTGCGGGTGAAAGCCAGGACGGGATCGGCCGTCCCGCCGATGAACAGACAGGGGACCGGGATCTTCGCACCGTCGAGTTCGGCGGTGGTCTCCCAGTTGCGGTCGAAATTGCGATACCAGTTCAGTCCGCCGGTGAAACCGGTACCGGTGAACTCGGCGATGTAGTGGTCGAGCTCGTCCTGGGTTATCCAGTCCGGCAACGCGTCGGGCTCGGGCAGCCGCTCGATGAAACCTTCCGGCCCGGGGGCCACCATCCGTAACGCCGCGGCCTTGTCGCCGGATGTCCCCAGGCTGCCCATCATGCGGCGCATCACCCGAGCGGGATCGGCGTTCAATTCGGCGTCGGCGACGCCGGGCTCCTGGAAGTACAGGATGTAGAAGAAGTTCTCGCCGAACGTCTTGCGCCACGCCGTCGTCGGCGCCACCCGCGGGCGCGGCGTCACCGGCACGCTCATCGCGGCGACGGCCGCGGCCCGGTCCGGGTGCAGCAGCGGGGCGTTCCACACCACGGCGGCACCCCAGTCGTGCCCGACCCACACGGCGCGCTGTGCGCCGACGTCGTCGAGCAGACCGACCAGGTCGGCGGTCAGCTGATGAATGTCGTAGGCGTCGACGGCATCCGGACGATCCGAACCGCCGTAGCCGCGCTGATCGGGTGCCAGCACGTGGTAGCCGGCGTCGGCGAGGACGGGTATCTGGTGACGCCAGGAGTAGGCGAGTTCGGGAAAGCCGTGCGCCAGGAGCACCACGGGTGCGCCTCTGTCGCCCGCTTCGGTCACTCGCAGCCGCACACCATTGGTCTCTACTAACCGTTCGGTTGGGGGCACCGTCTCACCAAAGCACAACGGTTGCTGGCTGAGAAGGCCCCGAACGGTGTTGGCTCGCCGGACGGCGCTCGGTTGACGATCAAAAAGGCGGCAGCCGGGAATACTCGATTCGATGCGACTGGACCATGTGGTGCTGTGGACCGAAAATCCGCGGGTGTCGATGGACTTCTACACCCGCGTCGTCGGGCTGGAACCGGTCCGCTTCGCCGAATTCGAAGCTGGAGACGCGCCGTTTCCGAGCGTGCGGGTCTGCGCGGACTCCATCATCGACTTGATGCCCGCCGACGGCGTTACGGCGACCGAAGCGTTGACCCGCATCGAGGGCAGCGCCGGCCACCCGGTCAACCACGTCTGCCTGGCGCTGTCGAAGGCCGAATACGATGCGCTGGACCGGCGGCTGCAGGCCGAAGGCGTGGACACCAGCGCACGGCTGAACCGCAGCTTCGGCGCGCGGGGGTGGGCGCCGCAGGGGTACTACTTCCCCGATCCGGACGGCAACGTGGTCGAGGCGCGGTATTACGAGTAGCCGGGAACTGCCGGTCGTTAACTGAGCAGGACGGCGGCGGCCTGGCGCATGCGCCCCGGCTCTGCCGGAGCTGGCGATCGCCACTGGCGGTATGGTGTCGACCCGCTGCGCCCCGGCTCTGCCGGAGCTGGCGATCGCCACTAGCGGTAGCCTGGACTTTTCCAGCTGCGTGCACATCGGGGAAGGACCTGGCCGGCAAGGCCGATGATTGATGAACCGGAAAAACGTGATTCGCACCATCACGGCGATTGCTGTCGTGGTGCTGCTCGGCTGGTCGTTCTTCTATTTCAGCGACGACACCCGCGGCTACAAGCCCGTCGACACGTCGGTGGCGATGGCCCAGATCAACGGCGACAACGTCAAAAGCGCACAGATCGACGACCGCGAACAGCAACTTCGATTGACCCTGAAGAAGGGCAACGGTGACACCGACAATTCGAACAAGGTCATCACCAAATTCCCCAGCGGCTACGCCGTCGACCTGTTCAACGCGCTGACCGCCGAGAACGCGAAGGTCAGCACCGTCGTCAACCAGGGCAGCATCCTGGGTGAACTGTTGGTCTACGTCCTGCCGCTGCTGCTGCTGGTCGGGCTGTTCGTGATGTTCTCCCGCATGCAGGGCGGCGCCCGGATGGGTTTCGGCTTCGGCAAGTCGCGCGCCAAACAGCTCTCCAAGGACATGCCCAAGACCACGTTCGCCGACGTCGCCGGCGTCGACGAGGCGGTCGAGGAGCTCTACGAGATCAAGGACTTCCTGCAGAACCCCGGCCGCTATCAGGCGCTGGGCGCCAAGATCCCCAAGGGCGTGCTCTTGTACGGGCCGCCGGGAACCGGTAAGACGCTGCTGGCCCGCGCGGTCGCCGGGGAGGCCGGGGTTCCGTTCTTCACGATCTCGGGCTCCGACTTCGTCGAGATGTTCGTCGGCGTCGGTGCGTCCCGGGTGCGCGACCTGTTCGATCAGGCCAAGCAGAACAACCCGTGCATCATTTTCGTCGACGAGATCGACGCGGTGGGCCGCCAGCGCGGCGCGGGCCTCGGTGGCGGTCACGACGAGCGCGAGCAGACACTCAACCAGTTGCTGGTCGAGATGGACGGGTTCGACCCCCGGGCCGGCGTCATCCTGATCGCGGCCACCAACCGACCGGATATCCTGGACCCCGCGCTGCTGCGTCCCGGCCGCTTCGACCGGCAGATCCCGGTGTCCAATCCTGACCTGGCGGGTCGCAAAGCGGTGCTCGAAGTGCACTCCAAGGGCAAGCCGATCGGCCCCGACGCCGACCTCGCCGGGCTGGCCAAACGCACCGTCGGCATGACCGGTGCCGACCTGGCCAACGTCATCAACGAGGCGGCGCTGCTCACCGCACGCGAGAACGGCACCGTCATCACCAGCGCCGCCCTGGAGGAAGCGGTGGACCGGGTGATCGGTGGGCCGCGGCGCAAAGGCCGGATCATCAGCGAGCAGGAAAAGAAGATCACCGCCTACCACGAGGGCGGGCACACGCTGGCCGCCTGGGCGATGCCCGATATCGAGCCGATCTATAAGGTCACGATTTTGGCGCGGGGGCGCACCGGCGGGCACGCGGTGGCGGTGCCGGAGGAAGACAAGGGCCTGCGGACCCGCTCGGAGATGATCGCGCAGCTGGTATTCGCCATGGGTGGGCGCGCCGCCGAGGAGCTGGTCTTCCGGGAGCCGACGACGGGCGCGGTGTCCGACATCGAGCAGGCGACCAAGATCGCGCGCGCGATGGTCACCGAATTCGGCATGAGCTCCAAACTCGGTGCGGTCAAATACGGTTCGGAGCACGGCGACCCGTTCCTGGGTCGCACCATGGGGACCCAGGCCGACTACTCGCACGAGGTCGCCCGCGACATCGACGACGAGATCCGCAAACTGATCGAGGCCGCCCACACGGAGGCGTGGGAGATCCTCACCGAATATCGCGACATCCTCGACACGTTGGCCGGCCAGCTGCTGGAAAAGGAAACCCTGCACCGGGCCGAGCTGGAGGGCATCTTCTCCGGCGTCGAAAAACGCCCGCGGCTCACCATGTTCGACGATTTCGGCGGCCGCATCCCGTCGGACAAACCGCCGATCAAGACGCCCGGCGAGCTGGCCATCGAGCGCGGCGAGCCTTGGCCCCCGCCGGTTCAAGAGCCCGCCTTCAAGGCGGCCATCGCGCGGGCCAGTGAGGCCGCCGCGGCCGCGCAGGCCGAGGCCGAGCGAAACGCCAACGGCGGCAATGGTTCTCATGGTGCTCCAGGCGGTAACCGCCAGGGCGAGCCGCAGGGGCCCACGCAACCCGACTACGGCGCCCCGGCCGGCTGGCGCGCGCCGGGCTGGCCGCCGCCGCAACAACCGCCCAATTACTGGCATCCGCCCGCGCAACCCGGCCAGCAGCCGCACTGGCAGCAACCGGCACGCGGCTACGCCGCACCGCAGGGGTATCCCGGACAGCAGGGCGGCCCGGGTGGTCAGCAAAGTTATCCCGGTCAGCAGGGCGGCGCGGGTCACCCGGGTCAGCCACATCCCGCCTATCCGCCGTATCCGCCGCCCGGCCAACCCGCCCCGCGGGGCGGCTCGCCCGACCGGCAGGATGACGACGTAAGCCGGTCCAACCCGCCGGCTCACGGCTGAGCAAACGGAGGATTCGATGGCCTTACGTGGTTTGGGGCCGGATACCGCGATGCACACGACACGGCTGTTCGATCAGGAGCGCGCCGAGGCCGCGGTCCGCGAGTTGCTGCACGCGATAGGTGAAGACCCCGACCGGGATGGTTTGCGGGAAACGCCGGCCCGGGTCGCCCGCGCCTATCGCGAGATGTTCGCCGGGCTCTACACCGACCCGGACAGCGTGTTGAACACGATGTTCGACGAGGATCACGACGAGCTGGTGCTGGTCAAGGAGATCCCGCTGTACTCAACGTGTGAGCACCATTTGGTGTCGTTCCACGGGGTGGCTCACGTGGGCTACATCCCGGGCAACGACGGCCGGGTCACCGGCCTGTCGAAGATCGCCCGGCTGGTCGATCTGTACTCCAAGCGGCCCCAGGTGCAGGAGCGACTCACCAGCCAGATCGCCGACGCGCTGGTGAAAAAGCTCAATCCGCGCGGCGTGATCGTCGTGGTGGAGGCCGAGCACCTGTGCATGGCGATGCGCGGGGTACGCAAGCCCGGAGCGATCACCACCACCTCGGCGGTGCGCGGACTGTTCAAGACCAACGCCGCTTCTCGAGCCGAAGCGCTCGACCTGATACTGCGTAAGTGAGTCTGGCGCCTGTGCAGGTAATGGGAGTCCTGAACGTCACTGACGATTCGTTCTCCGACGGCGGCCGCTATCTCGACCCCGACAAGGCCGTCTCGCAGGCCTTGGCCCTGATCGCCGACGGCGCCCACATCGTCGACGTCGGGGGAGAGTCGACCCGTCCCGGCGCCGCGCGGATCGATCCGCACGTCGAGACGTCCCGCGTCTTGCCCGTTGTGAAAGATCTTGCGGCACAAGGCATCACGGTCAGCATCGATACCATGCACGCCGACGTCGCGCGGGCGGCGCTGTGCGCCGGAGCGCGGATCGTCAACGACGTGTCCGGCGGCCGCGCCGATCCCGCCATGGCGCCGCTGCTGGCCGAGGCGAAAGTGCCCTGGGTGCTGATGCATTGGCGATCGGTGTCGGCCGAGCGGCCGCACGCGGTGCCGCACTACCGGGACGTGGTCGCCGAGGTGCGCGACGAGCTGCTGGCCAGCGTCGACGCCGCGGTGACCGCCGGTGTCGACCCCGGGCGGCTGATGATCGATCCAGGGCTGGGCTTTGCCAAGACGGCACAACACAATTGGGCGCTGCTGCATGCCCTGCCGCAACTGGTCGCCACCGGCATCCCGGTGCTCCTGGGTGCATCGCGCAAACGATTCCTCGGTGCGTTGCTGGCCGGGTCCGACGGTTCGCCGCGACCGCCCGATGGGCGTGAGACGGCCACCGCGGTGGTTTCGGCGCTGGCCGCCCTGCATGGCGCTTGGGGGGTGCGCGTGCACGACGTACGCGCCACGGTCGATGCCCTCAAGGTCGTGGCGGCCTGGACCGACGGGTCGCACCCGGAACCGGCTGGCGACAATGGCTGATCGAATCGAGTTGCGCGGCTTGCAGATTCGCGGACAACACGGGGTTTTCGACCACGAGCGTGCCAACGGTCAGGACTTCGTCGTCGACATCACGGTGTGGATCGACCTCGTCGACGCCGCGGCCAGCGACGAACTGGCCGACACCTACGACTACGCCGCGCTGGCCCAATTGGCCGCCGACGTGGTCGCCGGCCCCGCGCGCAATCTGATCGAAACCGTCGCAGCCCAGATCGCCGACCGGGTGATGGTCGACGAACGCGTGCACGCCGCCGAGGTGGCGGTGCACAAGCCGCAGGCCCCGATCCCGCAGCAGTTCGCCGACGTCTCGGTGGTGGTGCGGCGGTCGCGCCGCGGTGGCCGCGGTTCGGTGATCCCGGCGGGCGGGGCGCCATGACCCGCGTTGTGCTGTCCATCGGCTCCAATCTGGGCGACCGCCTGGCGCGGCTGCAATCGGTGGTCGACGGGCTGGCCGATGCGGTGCTTGCCGTGTCGCGGGTGTACGAGACCGACCCCTGGGGGCGGGTGGATCAGGCCCCGTTCCTCAACGCGGTGCTGATCGCCGACGACCCGGACTGCGACGGGCAGGGCTGGCTGCGGCGGGGGCAGGAGTTCGAGCGCGCGGCGGGCCGGGTGCGCGGCGAGCGATGGGGCCCGCGCACCCTCGACGTCGACCTGATCGCCTGCTACGGCCCAACCGAGGTGATCTCTCGGGAGAACAACCTGACGCTGCCGCATCCGCTGGCCCACCTGCGGGCGTTCGTGCTCATCCCATGGCTGGATGTCGACCCGGACGCTCGGCTGACGCTGGCCGACGGGCCGCAGCCGGTTGCCGGCCTGCTCGCCCAGCTGGAGGCCGCCGATCGGGATGGGGTGCGGCCGACCGGACTGACGTTGCGGCCGAACGGGAACCCGCCGGCCGGCCGGGGGCCGGCGAGCTGATGGGCCCTACCCGCAAGCGCGACCTGACCGCCGCGGTGGTCGCCGCCGCCGTCGTGGGGTATTTGCTGGTCAACGGCCTCTACCGGTGGTTCCCCCCGATCACGGTGTGGACCGGCCTGTCGCTGCTGGCGGTGGCCGTCGTCGAGGCGCTGTGGGCGCGCTATGTGCGGGCCAGGATCAGCGAGGGCGAAATCGGGTCGGGTCCGGGCTGGCTGCACCCGCTTGCGGTGGCGCGCAGCCTGATCGTCGCCAAGGCCTCTGCTTGGGTCGGCGCGTTGATGCTGGGCTGGTGGGTCGGCATCCTGGTGTACTTCCTGCCCCGCAAATCCTGGTTGCGGGCCGCCGCCGAGGACACCTCGGGGACCGTGGTGGCGGCCGTCAGCGCGCTGGCGCTGCTGATCGCCGCGCTGTGGCTGCAACACTGCTGCAAGTCGCCGCCGGATCAGACGGAACACGGCGAGGGTGCGGAAAGCTAGGCCCCGCCACGGATTGCCCGCGGTGGGCGGGCGGTTAACCCCCGCGACCCCGCGGATAACCCGCGCGAGAATCGCCGAAGGCGCGCGACACGCGGATTGACCTCGCACAGGTACTCTCAGGCCATGACCGTTCTGTCCCGCGGCGCCCGGGTCCGGCGCGGCGGCCGCAGGCCGGGGTGGGTGCTCTTGACGGCGTTGCTGGTCCTCGCGATGGGGGCCAGCTCCGCATTGGTTTTCACCAATCGGGTGGAACTTCTCAAGCTCGCTGTAATCCTGGCGCTGTGGGCCGCAGTCGCCGGCGCCTTCGTTTCCGTGCTTTATCGCCGCCAAAGCGACGCCGATCAGTCTCGGGTCCGCGACCTCAAGCTGGTTTACGACCTGCAGCTGGACCGGGAGATCTCGGCCCGGCGTGAATACGAGCTGACCGTCGAGTCGCAGCTGCGCCGCGAGCTGGCCTCCGAGCTGCGCGCTCAGGCCGCCGACGATCTGGCCGAGTTGCGCGCGGAGCTTTCCGCCCTGCGGACCAGCCTGGAAATCCTGTTCGACACCGACCTGGCGCACCGCCCGGCCCTCGGCGGCACGCCGGACGCGGAGCCGCAACCGGAGCGCGCGTACAGCGAGTGGGATCGCAACGGCGAGAATCCCCGCGACACTCCGGTCGATTGGGTGTCCAGCGACCGCGTGACGTCGGTGCCGCAGGACAGCCGCACCGATGACGCCATCATCGACGTCCCCGAGGAACCGCTGGTCCCCCCGCGGCAGCAGCCGTCGCCGCACCGCCGGGAGCGGGTGCCAAACCAGTACGAGCCGGCGCCGGATCCCGCGTACGCCCAGGACCCGGCCTACGCCGAAGGCACCCCCTATGCGGGACCGGCGGAGCCGCGATTCGAGCCGCGCCCCCAACCGCCGCCAGCCGCGGCTGCGGCGCAGTTCGCACCGGAGCCGCCGCCGGAGCCCCAACCGCAGCGCCAACCAGAACGAGCGCCGGAACCGCAACCACAGCCCCAGGCGCAGTGGCCGGGGCAGGGCTGGCAGCCGGTCGCCGCGGAAGGCCAGTGGTTGCCTCCCGGCGCCCCGGGGAGCAATTGGGCCGGCGCGGATTCCCGCGCGGAATCGTCCGGTGGGCGGCGGCGCGCCCGGCATTCGGGCGTCGACGAAGCCTGGGATGGCCCGCCCGTCGAGCCCGTGCCGGCATCGCAGTACGGCGACTCCGGCCGCCGCGCACGGTCTCGCCACTCGGCGGAGTACCGCGACTACGGGGTGAACAACTTCTCGCCGAACAACGAACCGTCGCCCGGAGCTTCCGCCGCGCCGCCCCCCGCGGCGCCACCCCCGCCGCCGGCCCCCCCGATGCACCCCGGTCCATCCGCGGGCGCGCCACCGCCGCCGCGGCTGGCGCCGCCGCCGGCACCGGAGCAGGCGCCCAGGCACGGCGGTGACCCGCAGCAAGAGGACCCCAACGGCGCGGGAGATGGCAGCCCCACCGGGGGCCAATCGGTGGCCGATCTGCTGGCCCGCCTGCAGGTGCAGCCCTCCCAAGGCGGCCGGCGACGCAGACGTGATTAGCCGACCTGGGAGCTTCCTCACATTGGGTAATGCCTGGTAATCGACTACAGTCGTAGTGACCGAACGGTACCCACCAGGTGGGACCGGAACGAACAAGATATCTGTGAGGTCGTCTGCGATGGTGCAGCTCGACGGTTTGCGCCCGGCTCGGCTCAAGGTGGGAATCATCTCGGCCGGCCGCGTGGGCACCGCTCTCGGTGTCGCGCTGGAGCGCGCGGACCACGTCGTGGTGGCGTGTAGCGCCATCTCCCATGCGTCGCGGCAACGCGCACAACGCCGGCTGCCCGATACGCCGGTGGCACCACCGCCCGAGGTGGCCGCCGGTGCCGAGCTGTTGCTGCTCGCGGTCCCGGACAGCGAACTCGCCGGTCTGATATCGGGGTTGGCCGCTACGTCGGCGGTACGGCCCGGAACCATCGTGGTCCACACGTCCGGCGCCAACGGGATCGGCATTCTCGAGCCGCTTGCGCAGCACGGCTGCATCCCGCTCGCGATCCACCCGGCGATGACCTTCACCGGCTCGGATGAAGACATCAGCCGGCTGGCCGATTCCTGCTTCGGCGTCACCGCGGCCGACGAGATCGGATATGCGATCGGGCAATCGCTGGTGCTGGAGATGGGCGGCGAACCGTTCTGCGTCGCCGACGAGGCCCGCGTCCTGTACCACGCGGCCCTCGCCCACGCAGGCAACCACATCGTGACCGTGCTCGCCGACGCGCTCGACGCGCTGCGCGCGGCACTGCGCGGCAGCGAACTGCTCGGCCAACAGACCGTCGACGATCAACCGGGCGGCTTCGCCGAACGCGTCATCGGACCGCTGGCCAGGGCGGCGCTGGAGAACACCCTGCGACGCGGACAGGCGGCCCTCACCGGTCCGGTCGCTCGCGGTGACGCTGCCGCCGTCGCGGCGCATCTTTCCGTGCTGGGGGAGGTCGGGCCCGAGCTCGCGCAGGCGTACCGGGTGAACGCCCTGCGGACCGCCCAGCGCGCGGACGCCCCCAAAGACGTCGTGGAGGTGCTGGCGCCATGAGTCCCGGCAGGCCTCCGGCCTTCACGGCGGGCGAACTCAACGTCTATGCCGCGCCGCGCGATGTCGCCGACGTCAGCCGCGCCCTGCGCCACACCGGCCGCCGGGTGATGTTGGTGCCCACCATGGGCGCGCTGCACGACGGACACCTGGCGTTGGTGCGCGCGGCCAAGCGGGTGCCCGGCGCGGTGGTGGTGGTGTCGATCTTCGTCAACCCGCTGCAATTCGGCGCCGGCGAGGACCTCGACGCCTACCCGCGGACCCTGGACGACGACGTCGCGCTGCTGCGGGCCGAGGGCGTCGAAATCGTGTTCACCCCGACTGCCGCCGCGATGTATCCCGACGGTCTGCGCACCACCGTGCAGCCCGGGCCGCTGGCCGCCGAGCTGGAGGGCGCTGTCCGGCCGACCCATTTCGCGGGAATGCTCACCGTCGTGTGCAAGCTGTTGC
The DNA here is from genome assembly GCF_059813315.1 of Mycobacterium sp. NGS11. Lineage (NCBI taxonomy): Bacteria > Bacillati > Actinomycetota > Actinomycetes > Mycobacteriales > Mycobacteriaceae > Mycobacterium > Mycobacterium sp. NGS11. Next base: position 31,786 of record NZ_JCALEJ010000032.1, on the reverse strand, counting down.
AGATCGTGCGGCCGGACCGAATCTTCTTCGGGGAGAAGGATTATCAGCAGCTGGTGATGGTCCGTCAGATGGTCGCCGACCTCAACATCGACGCGCAAGTGATCGGCGTGCCGACGGTCCGGGAATCCGACGGCCTGGCGATGTCGTCGCGCAACCGCTACCTGGACCGCACGCAACGCGAACTGGCCGTGACGCTTTCGGCCGCGCTGACGGCCGGTGCGCACGCCGCGCACGACGGCGGGGCGGCCGCGCTGGCCGCGGCGCGCGCGGTGCTGGACGCCGTACCGGACCTCACCGTGGACTACCTCGAACTGCGCGACGCCGGCCTGGGCCCGGCGCCCGCCCACGGTTCGGCCCGGCTGCTGGTCGCGGCCCGGCTGGGCACCACCAGGCTGTTGGACAACATCGAGATGCAGATCGAAACACCCGCCGGCACCGCTGGGCCGGACGGACACCACGAATACGCCCAATCACCTTGGAGGAACTGATGCTACGGACGATGCTCAAGTCGAAGATCCACCGGGCCACCGTCACGCAGGCCGACCTGCACTACGTCGGCTCGGTGACCATCGACGCCGATCTGATGGACGCCGCGGACCTGCTCGAGGGCGAACAGGTCACCATCGTCGACATCGACAACGGCGCCCGTCTGGTCACCTACGCTATCACCGGAGAGCGCGGCACCGGTGTGATCGGAATCAATGGTGCCGCAGCGCATCTCGTCCACCCGGGCGACCTGGTTATCCTGATCGCCTACGGGACGATGGAGGACGCCGAGGCGCGTTCCTACCGGCCGCGCATCGTCTTCGTCGACGCCGGCAACAAGCAGATCGACCTGGGCAGCGATCCGGCGTTCGTGCCCGACGACGCGGCCGAGCTACTCAATCCCCGGATCGTTGCGCGGTAGCCGTGCTGCTGGCGATCGACGTCCGTAACACCCACACCGTCGTCGGGCTGATCTCGGGCTCCAAAGAGCACGCAAACGTCGTGCAGCAGTGGCGGATCCGCACCGAAGCGGAGATCACCGCCGACGAATTGGCGCTGACCATCGACGGTCTCATCGGCGACGACTCCGAGCGGCTCACCGGCGCCGCGGCGCTCTCGACCGTCCCCTCGGTGCTGCACGAGGTGCGGCTGATGCTCGACCAGTACTGGCCGTCGGTGCCGCACGTGCTCATCGAGCCCGGGGTGCGCACCGGCATCCCGCTGCTCGTCGACAATCCCAAGGAAGTGGGCGCCGACCGAATCGTCAACTGCCTGGCCGCTTTTCACCGGTTCAACGCGCCCGCGATCGTCATAGACTTCGGATCCTCGATCTGTGTGGACGTCGTGTCGGCCAAAGGCGAATTCCTCGGCGGCGCGATCGCGCCGGGATTGCAGGTGTCCTCCGACGCCGCCGCGGCCCGCTCGGCGGCCCTGCGCCGGGTGGAGTTGACCCGACCCCGCTCGGTGGTGGGCAAGAACACCGTCGAGTGCATGCAGGCGGGGGCCGTCTTCGGTTTCGCCGGTCTGGTCGACGGCTTGGTGGGGCGCATCCGCGAGGACGTGGACGGCTTTGCCGGCGACGACGTCGCGATCGTCGCCACCGGCCACACCGCGCCGCTGCTCCTGCCCGAATTGCAGACCGTCGCCCACTACGACCAGCACTTGACCCTGCACGGCCTGCGGCTGATCTTCGAGCGCAACCGCGACGCCCAGCGCGGCCGGCTGAAGACGGCACGCTGACCCACGCGCCCTGGGCCCCGCAAAGCCGTCGGCGCACCCGCAAAGCGCGGTCCTTTAAGCTGGCACGTCGTGAGTGCCGACGACCTAGACATTCCCGAGCAGTACCGAATTCGCCGCGATAAGCGCGCTCGGCTGCTCGCCGAGGGGCACGACCCCTACCCGGTCGCCGTCGAACGCACCCACACGCTGGCTCAGGTCCGCGCCGCCCACCCCGACCTGCCGGTCGACACCGCGACCGATGACGTCGTGGGCGTGGCCGGCCGGGTGATCTTCGCCCGCAACTCCGGCAAACTCTGCTTCGCCACGCTGCAAGAGGGCGACGGCACCAGCCTGCAGGTGATGATCAGCCTCGACAAGGTCGGCCGGCAATCCCTCGACGCCTGGAAGGCCGACGTCGACCTCGGTGACATCGTCTACGTGCACGGCAACGTGATCAGCTCACGGCGCGGCGAACTGTCGGTGCTGGCCGACTCCTGGCAGATGGCGTCCAAGTCGCTGCGTCCGCTGCCGGTCGCGCACAAGGACATGAGCGAGGAGGCGCGCGTCCGGCAGCGCTACGTCGACCTGATCGTGCGCCCACAGGCGCGCACGGTGGCGCGGCAGCGGATCGCCGTCATCCGCGCGATACGCAACGCTTTGGAGCGCCGCGGGTTTCTCGAAGTCGAAACCCCGATGTTGCAGACGCTGGCCGGTGGGGCGGCGGCGCGGCCGTTCATCACGCATTCCAATGCACTGGACATCGATCTCTACTTGAGGATCGCGCCCGAACTGTTCCTGAAGCGCTGCGTCGTCGGTGGTTTCGACCGGGTTTTCGAACTAAATCGAGTGTTTCGAAACGAAGGTGCGGATTCCACGCATTCTCCGGAATTCTCCATGCTGGAGACCTACCAGGCGTACGGAACCTATGACGATTCGGCAGTAGTGACGCGCGAGCTTATTCAAGAGGTCGCCGATGAGGCCATCGGAACCCGACAACTCCCGCTTCCCGACGGCAGCGTCTACGACATAGACGGAGAATGGGCTTCCATACAAATGTACCCGTCATTGTCTGCGGCACTCGGCGAGGAGATCACGCCTGCGACGCCGGTCGAACAGTTGCTCGGAATCGCCGATCGGCTCGGCGTCGAGATTCCCGCCGACCGCGGCTACGGACACGGAAAGATCGTCGAGGAACTGTGGGAGCACACCGTGGGCAACGCACTCGTCGCTCCGACCTTTGTGCGGGATTTCCCGGTCGAGACAACGCCTTTGACGCGCCAGCACCGCAGCATCGCGGGCGTCACCGAGAAGTGGGATCTCTATCTGCGTGGAGTCGAATTGGCCACCGGATATTCCGAATTGAACGATCCCGTCGTGCAGCGTGAAAGGTTCGCCGCGCAGGCGCGCGCGGCCGCCGCGGGCGACGATGAGGCCATGGTGCTCGACGAAGATTTTCTCGCCGCGCTCGAGTATGCGATGCCGCCGTGTACCGGAACGGGAATGGGCGTCGACAGGTTGTTGATGACTTTGACTGGTCTGTCAATTCGAGAGACAGTTTTGTTCCCGATTGTTCGGCCCCAGTCGTAGTTGAAACTATCAATGTGCGGCTTCCGTACAGATTGAGTATGCTTCCCTGTTATGGCACATTGGTGACCCGGGGAGGTTTGATCCGATCTGCTAGTAACTGTTCAGGACGAAATGCGAGGATAAGCCAATGGCCAAAAAAGTGACCGTCACCCTGGTCGATGATTTCGACGGTGCCGGCGCAGCCGACGAAACGGTGGAATTCGGACTTGACGGCGTGACCTACGAGATTGATCTTTCGTCCAAGAATGCCGCGAAACTGCGCAGCGATCTGAAGCAATGGGTGGAGGCCGGTCGCCGCGTCGGGGGCCGTCGCCGTGGCCGTTCCGGCTCGGGACGCGGCCGGGGCGCGATCGACCGTGAGCAGAGCGCGGCCATCCGCGAATGGGCCCGCCGGAACGGGCACAACGTGTCGACGCGGGGCCGCATCCCGGCCGACGTGATCGACGCGTTCCACGCAGCGACCTAGCAGTTCTTAAACCGGCGCCGGGGCTTGTGGGCCCGGGCGCCGGTTCGTCGTTTCGCTGGGCGCGAAACAATCGCCGGGCGGTCCGGGGAAACGAATTCGAACACCGCAACGTTTCCTCAGTTATGGCGGGCAACGCCGCAGGCACTCGCAGGTGAGATCGGCCTTGGATCGGCCCAGGAAAGACCGGGCGGGTCCGCAGCGCAGAACGCACGGCAAGGTTAGGCCCGCCGGCAAGCCGACCACTACAGTGGAGACAGGTACGCGATTCCGGCCACAGGGGTCCGGCAGGATTGCTCGAAGGGCCGTTAACTAGTTTGTACCGATGTTGAGGGAGAGCAGGTAACCCGATGTTTGAAAGATTTACCGACCGAGCACGGCGGGTCGTCGTCCTGGCGCAAGAAGAGGCCCGGATGCTCAACCACAACTACATCGGAACAGAGCACATCCTGCTGGGTTTGATCCACGAGGGCGAGGGTGTCGCGGCGAAGTCGCTGGAGTCGCTGGGCATCTCGCTCGAGGGCGTTCGCAGCCAGGTCGAGGAGATCATCGGCCAGGGCCAGCAGGCCCCGTCGGGACACATTCCGTTCACGCCCCGCGCCAAGAAGGTTCTCGAGCTGAGCCTGCGCGAGGCGCTGCAACTCGGTCACAACTACATCGGCACCGAGCACATTCTGCTGGGCCTGATCCGCGAGGGTGAGGGCGTGGCCGCCCAGGTGCTGGTGAAGCTGGGCGCCGAGTTGACGCGCGTGCGCCAGCAGGTCATCCAGCTGCTCAGCGGCTACCAGGGCAAGGAGTCCGCGGAGGCCGGGACCGGTGGCCGCGGCGGCGAGTCCGGCAGCCCGTCGACGTCGCTGGTGCTCGACCAGTTCGGCCGCAACCTGACGGCCGCCGCCATGGAAGGCAAGCTCGACCCGGTCATCGGCCGCGAGAAGGAAATCGAGCGGGTGATGCAGGTGCTGAGCCGGCGCACCAAGAACAACCCGGTGCTGATCGGCGAGCCCGGCGTCGGCAAGACCGCCGTCGTCGAGGGCCTGGCGCAGGCCATCGTGCACGGCCAGGTCCCCGAGACGCTGAAAGACAAGCAGCTCTACACGCTGGACCTGGGATCTTTGGTGGCGGGCAGCCGCTACCGCGGTGACTTCGAGGAACGCCTGAAGAAGGTGCTCAAGGAGATCAACACCCGCGGCGACATCATCCTGTTCATCGACGAGCTGCACACCCTGGTCGGTGCCGGCGCCGCCGAGGGCGCGATCGACGCCGCGAGCATCCTGAAGCCCAAGCTGGCCCGCGGCGAGCTGCAGACCATCGGTGCCACCACGCTCGACGAGTACCGCAAATACATCGAGAAGGACGCGGCGCTGGAGCGCCGGTTCCAGCCGGTGCAGGTCGGCGAGCCGACCGTGGAGCACACCATCGAGATCCTCAAGGGTCTGCGCGACCGTTACGAGGCGCACCACCGGGTGTCGATCACCGACGGCGCGATGGTGGCCGCGGCCACCCTGGCCGACCGGTACATCAACGACCGGTTCCTGCCCGACAAGGCGATCGACCTGATCGACGAGGCGGGCGCCCGGATGCGAATTCGGCGGATGACCGCGCCGCCAGACCTGCGCGAGTTCGACGAGAAGATCGCCGAGGCGCGCCGGGAGAAGGAATCGGCGATCGACGCCCAGGACTTCGAGAAGGCGGCCAGCCTGCGCGACCGCGAGAAGCAACTGGTCGGTCAGCGCGCCGAGCGCGAAAAGCAGTGGCGCTCAGGGGATCTCGATGTGGTCGCCGAGGTGGACGACAACGAGATCGCCGAGGTGCTGGGTAACTGGACCGGTATCCCGGTGTTCAAGCTCACCGAGGCCGAGACGACGCGGTTGCTGCGCATGGAGGACGAGCTGCACAAGCGGATCATCGGCCAGGAGGACGCCGTCAAGGCCGTCTCCAAGGCGATCCGCCGCACCCGGGCCGGGCTGAAAGACCCCAAGCGCCCGTCGGGTTCGTTCATCTTCGCCGGCCCGTCCGGTGTCGGTAAGACCGAGCTGTCCAAGGCACTGGCCAACTTCCTGTTCGGCGACGACGACGCGCTCATCCAGATCGACATGGGCGAGTTCCACGACCGGTTCACCGCGTCGCGGCTGTTCGGCGCGCCCCCCGGATACGTCGGGTACGAGGAGGGCGGCCAGCTCACCGAGAAGGTGCGGCGCAAGCCGTTCTCGGTGGTGCTGTTCGACGAGATCGAAAAGGCCCACCAGGAGATCTACAACAGCCTGTTGCAGGTCCTCGAGGACGGCCGGCTCACCGACGGCCAGGGTCGCACGGTCGACTTCAAGAACACCGTGCTGATTTTCACCTCGAACCTGGGCACCTCGGACATCTCGAAGCCGGTCGGCCTGGGCTTCACCCAGAGCGGCGGCGACAACAACTACGAGCGGATGAAGCAGAAGGTCAACGACGAGCTGAAGAAGCACTTCCGCCCGGAGTTCCTCAACCGGATCGATGACATCATCGTCTTCCACCAGCTGACCAAGGACGAGATCATCCGGATGGTCGACCTGATGATCACCCGGGTGGCCACCCAGCTCAAGAGCAAGGACATGGCCCTCGAGCTGACCGACAAGGCCAAGGCGTTGCTGGCCAAGCGTGGCTTCGACCCGGTGCTGGGCGCTCGCCCGCTGCGGCGCACCATCCAGCGCGAGATCGAGGACCAGCTCTCCGAGAAGATCCTGTTCGAGGAGGTCGGTCCGGGCCAGGTCGTCACGGTCGACGTGGACAACTGGGACGGCGAAAGCGCCGGCGAGGACGCCACATTCACCTTCATCGGTACCCGCAAGCCGCCGGCGGAGCCGGACCTGGCGAAAGCCGGGGCGCACAGCGCCGCGGACCCGGGACCGGACGTCCAGTAGCGAAGAAGAGAACACGGGCGGTTAAGTCTTAGGCGGACTACCGCCCGTTTTCGCTGCCCCCTACACTGACCTTTGTCATCGACGTGTAACGGAATCTGGTGAAACCCCAGAACGGTCGCGCCACTGTCACAGTCAGACCCGAGACCCGTCATACCCAGCGGGGACGCGTTATCCCCAGAAGGAGTCGATTGTGTCCCACCCGCAGCTGGCCGGCAGCCGCACCCGCTCGGTCGATCTGTCCGCCGCACGCACCGCGCTTTGGCTGGCGGCGACCGTCTTCCTCGCATTGCTGGCGCTGTACTTCGTCGGCGTCGACCAGGGAGCCGTCTCGCTCTTCGGCAGCGATTCGCACGTGCACGAATTCGTGCACGACGCGCGGCACCTACTCGGCTTCCCCTGCCACTGACCGCGTCTCGTGGAGAAACGTCTAATTGGCGGCGGTCTGCTTGCGGGAGCCGTTGGCGCGTTGCTGGCGTTCGTCTTCGCCCGCGTGTGCGCCGAGCCCGTCATCGCCCGCGCAATCGCCTTTGAAGACGGCCGCACCGACGCCGAGAACGCCCACGGCGTGCACGAGCACAGCGCGGAGCTGTTCACCCGCGGCGTGCAATCGGGCCCCGGGCTGGGATTCGGTGTGCTGATCTTCGGCCTCGCCATGGGCGCGCTGTTCGCCGTGCTGTTCAGCGTCGTCTATCCGCGGGCGCAAGTTGTTCAGCCGCAGCGGCTTTCGCTGCTGTTGGCGGCAGGCGCATTCGGGGCGGTGTACGTGGTGCCGTTCGTGAAATACCCGCCGAACCCGCCGGCCGTCGGGCAGGCCGACACGATCGGAGCGCGCACCGGCTGGTACCTGGTGATGGTGGTGCTGTCGGTGGTGCTGGCGATCGGCGCGGTATGGCTGGCGCGGCGGCTCGCAGCCCGGTTCGGCGTCTGGAACGCCGGACTGCTGGCGGCCGCAGCGTATCTGGTGGCGATCGTGGTGCTGGCGGTGCCGCTGCCGACCGTCAACGAGACACCCGAACCGCTGCGCGACGCCGCGGGCACGATCGTCTATCCGGGATTTCCCGCCGACGTCCTTTACGAGTTCAGGTTGCTGTCGCTGGCCACGCAGCTGGTGCTGTGGGCGGGCATCGGCCTGTTGTTCGCGGCGATCAGCGGGCGGCTGCTTTCGGTGCGGACGCGGCAGGCGTCGAGTATCGCGGCGTGACCGCCGTCGTCCGGCTGACGCTGCTCTCGCACGGCATGACGGACGCCATGGCGGGCGGGCGTTTTCCGGCCGACGAACCGCTGAACGCTCTCGGCCGCCGGCAGGTCGAGGCGACCGAGGACGTCGCCGCCCAGCGCCGGATGTCCGGACCAGAGCGGCGCACCCGGCAGACCGCGAAACTGGTTGGCCTGCAAGCCGAAACGGAGCCGCTATTGGCCGACCTCGACTGTGGGCGGTGGCGCGGCGAGGCGCTTGCGGCCCTGCCGCCGGACGACGTCGAGGCTTGGCTGAGCCAACCGGGCGCCGCGCCGCACGGCGGTGAGTCGATCGCCGACCTGATCTCTAGGGCCGCGCGGTGGCTGGAGTCGTTGACCGCCAACCCATTACGCACGGTCGCGGTGACACACCCGGCGGTGATCCGGGCGGCCATCGTGGCGGCGCTGAACATCGACCCGGCGTCGTTCTGGCGGATCGACGTCGAGCCGGCCGGCCGCGTCGTCATGCACTTCCGCGGCGGCCGTTGGACGCTGCGGTTGTAGGTCTCAGCGCGGGGCGATCAGCGCGAACGCCTGCTTGGCGATCTTCAGCATCCAGCCGGTCACCGTCGGCCCGTGATCGCGGGGCCAGTTCAGCTGGAAGCTGACCACCCACGGCTGCCGCGTCTTGTCGACGGCATACCAGCTGAACGTCAGATCACCCGGCAGGCCACCGGCTTTCGCGCCGATGTACGGCCACACATTGTGGTCCAGCTGGATGCCCGCGACCGCGGAGAGGATCTCACGCACCGGCGCGGCCTTGCCGACCGCGTCGGCCTGCAGCGCCGCATGGACCCGACAGATGTCCTCGGCGTTGCCGTACCACTCCGCACCGTAGGAGGATGCCGGCGAATGGGCCCGCATCGGATCCGGGTCATACGGCGTGGAATTCGCCTGCTTCAGCAGTTGCGCGCGGACTTGCGGCGATCCGTGCTCCCATTGGCTGCGCAGGTCTGGCCGACCCCATCCGACGGAGAACAACTCGTACATGGTGGGGAACGGCGTCATGCTGGCCGGGTCGTGATGGCCGGCCGTGGCCAGCGCTTCGGAGATGGCGCGCGTTCCCATCTTCTCGATCAGCAGGTCGGTAGCCATGTTGTCACTGGTGGCGATCATCTTCTCGGCGGCGGTGCGTACCGAAACATGCGCTCCGGCAGGCAAAGCCAGCCCCGACGAGCCGACCGCCCGGCTCTTGTCGGTGACCGTCAGCTGGTCATCCCAGGCCACCGTCCCGTCCTTGATCGCGCCCGCCAGCGCGTGCAACACGTACAGCTTGAAAATCGATGCCAGCGGCAAGGATTCGTGTGTGTTGGTGCCCGCCACCGGATCGCAACGCCCATCGTCGACCTTGGCGACCTGATAGGAGTAGCGCGCACCGGTCTTGCTCAGCACCGCGTCGATGTCGTGCCACGAGCTGATGGTGGGCGCCTGGGTCTCGAGGTCGAAATGGTCCACCGAACCGGCGTCGTCGGTGTGAATCCGGATGTCTTGCCGGGCGCCGTAGGACGAGGTCAGGTGCAGGGTCGCCACGCTCGCGCCAAGGTCGACGCCGTTGAGCGTGAACGGCCGGTCCCACCACAGCGCCTCCATGGTGGTTTGAACCGACTCGACCTTGTCGGGCGCGGCAAGGGTGCCGACCCCGACCGGGCCGATCGGCCAGTCCGAGTTGAGCATGTCCAACGTCTGCTGGGCCCGGATGCCGGGCGGGGTGCGGGTGTCGATCTGTCGTCCCGGATTCGCCGCGTTCGCCTGCGGGGACGGGTTAGGGGCGCAACCGGGCGCCGAGGTCAACACCAACGCGGCGGCCGCGCTCAGCACCCACGCGCGGCGCCTGGCCGACAGCCCGCTAGCCAGCCTGCTTGTTGCCGGCAACGTCCATCACAACCTCGAATTCCAGCAGCGAGGCCCCGGTCGCCACCGGCTTCGCCCGCTCGCCGGAGTGCGCCTCGATGGCGGGCCCCTGCGCCCACGCCTGGAATGCCTCTTCGGACTCCCACTGGGTCACCACGAAGTAGCGGTTCTCGCCCTTGATCGGGCGGAGCAGCTGAAAGCCGAGGAAGCCGGGCTGGTTGTCGACGGCGTGCGCCCGGTGGGCGAACCGCTTCTCCAGTTCCGGGCCGGCGTCGGCGGGTACTTCGATTGCGTTGATCTTCACCACTGGCGACATGCCCGCTAGGCTACCTCGCCCATCCCCGTGCCCGGGTCGTGGGCGGTGCACGCAAGATGGTGCTATGCCCAGCCAGCTGTTGACTTGCCACGGGGGAGACGGCGACCCGCTGGTGCTGGTGCACGGCCTGATGGGACGGGGAACCACCTGGCCGCGGCAGCTGCCCTGGCTGACCCGGCTGGGCACTGTCTACACCTACGACGCGCCGTGGCATCGGGGCCGCGACGTCGAAGATCCGCACCCGATCAGCACCGAACGGTTCGTGGCCGACTTGGTCGACGCGGTGAGCACGCTGGAGGCGCCCGTCCGGGTGGTCGGGCATTCGATGGGCGCCCTGCACGCATGGTGCCTGGCCGCCGAGCGACCCGAGCTGGTTACCGCGCTGGTGCTCGAGGACATGGCGCCGGACTTCCGCGGCCGCACCACCGGCCCCTGGGAACCCTGGCTGCACGCCCTTCCGGTCGAATTCGGCTCCGCCGAGCGGGTTTTCGCCGAATTCGGACCGGTCGCCGGCCAATACTTCCTGGAGGCCTTCGACCGCACCGAAACCGGTTGGCGGCTGCACGGTCACACCGCGCGGTGGATCGAGATCGCCGCCGAGTGGGGCACCCGGGACTACTGGGCGCAGTGGCGCGCGGTGCGTTGCCCCGCGCTGCTGATCGAGGCCGGCAATTCGGTAACCCCGCCCGGGCAGATGCGGGAGATGGCCGAAACCGGCTTAGCTACAACGTATTTGAAGGTCCCGGAAGCCGGTCATCTGATTCACGACGAGGCGCCCGGGCTGTACCGCCAAGCGGTCGAGTCATTCCTCGCCGGCTAGGGCGAACCGGCCGTCGCGCGTCTGCGTCACCAAGCCGTCGGCCAGCAGCGAATACAGCGCCCGGTCGCGCTGTGCGGTGTCGGTCAGCCACGCTACGTCCAGGTCGGCGCGGGTCACCGGAGAGTCGTTGGCGCGCAACACATCCATCAGCCGCCCGCGGACCTGACGGTCGGTCCCGGCGTAGGCCTGAACGCGGCGCGCCGGGCCCTGCGCGGGCGGATAACCGGCGTGCCGCCACGCGCACCGGCCCAGCGGGCACAGCCCGCAGCGCGGCGCGCGCGCCGTACACACCGTCGCGCCCAGTTCCATCAGCGCGACGGAGAACTTCGGTGCCGTTCCGTCCTCGGGCAGCAGCGCCGACACGTCGGCGTGGTCGCGGGTCGCCGACGGCGCCCCCGCGTCGGCCAGGCCGTGCACCACCCGCGCCACCACCCGGCGCACGTTGGTGTCCACCACCGGAACAGGCTGTCCGTAGGCGAAGCAGGCGACGGCGCGGGCGGTGTAGCTGCCGACACCGGGCAGCGTCAGCAGGGTGTCGACGTCGTCGGGCACGACGTCGTCGTGCTCGCGCGCGACCGCGATGGCGCACTCGTGTAACCGCTTGGCCCGCCGCGGGTAGCCCAGCTTGCCCCAGGCGCGCAACACGTCGGCGGCGCTGGCCGCGGCGGTGGCCGACGCGGTGGGCCAGCGCCGCACCCAATCCGACCAGATCGGCAGCACCCGCGACACCGGGGTCTGCTGCAGCATGAACTCGCTGACCAGGATCTGCCAGGCGCTGACCCCGGGCTCGCGCCAGGGCAGGTCGCGGCGCGAGCTGTCGTACCAGGCGACAAGATTGGTGGCTGATATGAATTCCGGGCCCGTCAGACCCGTCACCTCTGCTTGCGGCACAATCTCTGCCATGCCTAACACCAGTCCGGTAACCGCTTGGAAGTCACTCAAGGAGGGTAACGAGCGATTCGTCGCCGGTAAGCCGCAGCATCCCAGCCAAAGTGTTGAGCATCGCGCCAGCCTGGCCGCCGGTCAGAGCCCGACCGCGGTCGTGTTCGGCTGCTCGGACAGCCGGGTCGCCGCCGAGCTCATCTTCGATCAGGGCCTGGGCGACATGTTCGTGGTGCGCACCGCCGGGCAGGCCATCGACACCGCGGTCTTGGGTTCCATCGAGTTCGCGGTGAGCGTGCTCAACGTGCCCCTCATCGTCGTCCTGGGTCACGACAGCTGTGGCGCGATCAAGGCCGCCCTGGGCGCCATCGACGAGGGATCCATCCCCGGCGGGTTCGTGCGCGACGTGGTGGAGCGGGTGGCGCCGTCGATCCTGATGGGCCGCCGCGACGGCCTGAGCCGCGTCGAGGAGTTCGTGGAACGACACGTCCGCGAAACCGTTGCGCAGCTCGTGTCGCGGTCCACGGCGATCGCCGAGCGCATCGCCGACGGCACGGTGGGCGTGGCCGGTGTCACCTACCACCTCGCCGACGGCCGGGCGGCGTTGTGCGACCACGTCGGCGACATAGGCGCCTGACAGGCGACCAATAGGCCACGCGCTCGGCCGCCACTACACGGCGGTTGGCCAGCAAACCTGGCGACACGCCGAGCCGGGTCAGCCGAATCGATGTGACCTGGGCCTACGCTGCGAACGTGCTCGATCTGGAACCGCGTGGCCCGCTACCCACCGAGATCTATTGGCGGCGCAGAGGCCTGGCCATTGGTATCGCGGTCGTCGTGATCGGGATCGTGGCCGCAGTCGTCATCGCATTCATGGGGCATAACGCGGGAGCCAAGCCCGCCAATGCCGACAAAGCCAGTGCCGCTCAGAACAAGCCGGGATCGCCTGCGCCCCAAGCGCCCCCACCGCCGGGACCCGAGGGCCCCGCTCCGGCGGCCCCGCCCGCGCAGGGTCAGAACCCCGAAACCCCCACACCCACCGCCGCGGTCCAACCGCCGCCGGTGCTGAAGGAGGGCGACGACTGCCCCGATTCGACGCTGGCGGTCAAGGGTCTGACCAACGCGCCCCAGTACTTCATCGGTGACCAGCCGAAGTTCACCATGGTCGTCACCAACATCGGCCTGGTGGCCTGCAAGCGCGACGTCGGCGCGGCGGTGCTGGCGGCCTACGTCTACTCGCTGGACAACAAGCGGCTGTGGTCGAACCTGGACTGCGCCCCGTCCAACGAGACGCTGATCAAAACCTTCACGCCGGGCGAGCAGGTGACCACCGCGGTGACCTGGACGGGCATGGGCTCGGCGCCGCACTGCCCGCTGCCGCGACCGGCGATCGGGCCGGGCACCTACAACCTCGTCGTGCAGCTGGGCAATCTGCGTTCGATGCCGGTTCCGTTCATCATGAACCAGCCGCCGCCACCACCGGGCCCGGTGCCCGGGCCGGGGCAGCCGGGCGCCGTGCCCCAGCCGGAGGCGCCGCCGATGGCCCCGCCGCCGGCCGGCTGAGGCCGCACAGGCTTTAACTCAATGAGTCGGTGATCGTCGACTCCGCCAGCTGCGACAGTCCCTCCCGCACGTGCCGAGCCCACATCGCGCCGATGCCGTCGACCGATTGCAGGTCGTTGGCGCTGGCCGCCAGCACGTTCTGCAGCGTCCCGAACGAGCGAACCAGTAGGTCGGCATGGGCGAACTGCAGCCGGGGAATGCCGGCGAGCGCGCGATAACCGCGCGGGCTGACCGCCGAATCCTGCGCCTCGGTGGTCGACGGGTACCCGAAAACCTTTGCCAGGATGGTGAAGTCGAGCAGCTCGGTGTCCGACAGCGCGTCCAGTTCGTCGAGCGTGGCCGTCACCGGCGCCTCGGACAGCGGCTCCGGGCTGGCGTGATAGTCGCGCACGATCAGTTCGCGGGCATCCTCGTTGCCGCCCAGCAGCTCGTCGAGCTGCAGCCGCAGTTGGCGCCCGTCGGTGCCGAGTTCCACCGCGTCGTTGTCGATCACCTCACCGATGCGGCGGACCAGCTCGAGCCGCTGCACCACCGTCAAGACGTCACGCAACGTGACGAAGTCCTCGATCTCGGCGCGCGACAGCTGCCTGCTGACCTCGTCGAGCCGGATCTTGTAGCGCTCGAGGGTGGCGATGGCCTGGTCGGCCCGCGACAGGATGGTCGCCGAGTCGGCGACCACGTGGCGCTCGCCGCCCACGTACACGGTCACGATGTTCATCGAGTGGCTCACCGAGATCACCGGGTAGCCGGTCTGGATCGCGGCCCGTTCCGCGGAGCGGTGCCGGGTTCCCGATTCGTCGGTCGCGATCGACGGGTCGGGAACCAGCTGCACGTTGGCCCGCACGATGCGGCTGCCGTCGGTGGACAGCACCACGGCGCCGTCCATCTTCGCCAGCTCGCGCAGCCGGGTGGGGGCGTAGCGGACGTCCAGGGCGAACCCGCCGTCGCAGATGGCCTCGACGGCCTCGTCGTTGCCGAGCACGATCAGGGCGCCGGTACGCCCACGCAGGATGCGTTCCAGGCCGTCACGCAGCCCGGTGCCCGGAGCCAGGCGGGCGACGGTCTCACGCAGCGTCGGACGGGTCACAAAAGGTCATTCTTCAGGCCGAAAGCGCCATGCGTCTAGCGATCGCAAGTTTGCGGGCGGGCCACCGCGGTGGCCGGCGATGTCGATCATGTGCTCCAGCGCCGCCACGATGGTGGGCGCGCGGAGCGCCCGCATGCCGTTCGGCACGATCTCGCGCCGCGGATCGTCCCCGTCCGGGATGAGCGCGATGGAAAACCCCTGGCGCGCGGCCTCGGACAGGCGCCGCTCCATGCCGCTGACCCGCCGCAGGTCGCCGGCCAATCCCACTTCGCCGATCATCACCGCCGTGGTGGGCAGCGGCAGGTCCGCCAGCGCCGAGGCCAGCGCGACCGCGACCGCCAGGTCCGACGACGGGTCGGTCAGCCGCATGCCGCCGACCGTGGACAGGTAGATGTCGTTGGCGGCGACGGGCAACCTGGCGTGCTTTTCCAGCACCGCGGTGATCATCGCGGCCCGCGATTGGTCGATGCCGCTGACGGCGCGGCGCGGCGAGCCGCCCGCCGGCGTGGCGAGCAGCGCCTGCACCTCACCGATGAGCGGGCGCTTCCCGTCGAGGGTCACCGTGATCGCGGTCCCGGGAACCGGCGCCGGGCGCTGATCGAGGAACAGGTTCGACGGGTCGGCGACGCCCTCGATTCCGTTGTCGTGCAACAGGAAACACCCGACCTCGTCGGCGGCCCCGAACCTGTTCTTGATCCCCCGGACCATGCGCAGCGAGCCGTTGCGGTCGCCCTCGAAGTGCAGCACCACATCGACCAGATGCTCCAACGAACGGGGCCCGGCGATCGCCCCGTCCTTGGTGACGTGCCCGACCAGGATCAGCGCGACCCCATTGGATTTGGCCGCGGCGGTCAGCGCTGACGTCACCGCGCGCACCTGCGTGACGCCCCCGGCGACGCCGTCGGCCTCGGTGGTCGACATGGTCTGCACCGAGTCGACGATCACCAGCGCGGGCTTGACCGTGGCGATGTGCTCGAGCACGGCGTGCAGATTCGATTCGGCGG
Organism: Mycobacterium sp. NGS11; assembly: GCF_059813315.1. Lineage (NCBI taxonomy): Bacteria > Bacillati > Actinomycetota > Actinomycetes > Mycobacteriales > Mycobacteriaceae > Mycobacterium > Mycobacterium sp. NGS11. Next base: position 16,376 of record NZ_JCALEJ010000032.1, on the reverse strand, counting down.
CCAGATAAATTTCGTCGCTGCCACAGCCGATGCGGTCGGCGCGCAGCCGGATCTGGCCCGCGGACTCCTCACCCGAGATGTACAGCGCGCGGCGGCCGGATCGCGCCCAGCGATGGGCGACCTCGAGGAGCAGCGTCGACTTACCCACGCCCGGATCGCCGGCCAGCAGGGTGACCGAGCCGGGCACCACGCCGCCGCCGAGCACCCGGTCGAGTTCGCCTACCCCCGTGCTGCGGTGCCGGCTGGCGTTGGGCTCGACCGACGTGATGGGCACCGCCGGCGATGCCGTCGCCAGTCCGCTGCGCCGGCCGGCGACCGCACTGAGAATTGGAACCTCGTCAACGGTGCCCCAGGTGCCGCACTCCAGGCAGCGGCCGACCCACTTCGCGGTGACATGCCGGCATTCCGAACACCGGTATTGGGAGCGCGCTGTTGCCACGCCATGACGGTATCGAGCCGCTACGACAAGCCCGCGTCACGACAGGCGGTTACCCCGCTTGGTTTTGCTGCGGCGGCTTCAGCCCGGCCGAAATCGGCACGGCCACGGTGGCCTGCCCGGCCTTCTCGAAGTTGAAGGTGAAGTTGTAGAGGAGGCCGTTGGAGATGGGCTTGGCCAGGTTGACCGTCGCCTTGGCCGCCGCGGTGTTGGAACCGATCGGACCGGGTGCCACCTTCTCGCCCTCCGGCGTGCCGATGAACAGCGACCCGCCGGCGGGCAGTCGAGCGTCGCCGCTGACCGTCACCGTGCCGATGTCGCTGGTGATGCCGACCAGCCTGTCGGCGGTAGTGGCCGACTGGTTGACGGCCACCAGCACCAGGTCCACGGTCCGGCCCGGCTGCAGGTAGTCGCCGGTTTGGCTGGCCTGGATCCGGATGTCGCGCAGCGCCACGTTGTTGAATGTGACCTTGTTGCCGTTGATGGCCGGCTCCTGGACCGCCATCTGCGAGACCTGACCGGCTCCGCAACCGCTGAGCAGAGCGGCCAGAACGGCCATCGCGCCGGCGACGGCGAGCGCGGGGAGGCCGAGGCGGATCTTGAAGCGGTTCACTCTCTCAAGCCTCCTGCTGAGCCGGTTCGACTAATGCAACTATGCACAGTAGTAGCAAGGTCTCGCGCGCGATAGCGCGGGGCGCCAGACCTGCGCAGGAGCGCCGCAGGAGCTGATTTCAAGCCCGCCGCGGGGCTGCCCCGGGGGCGTTGGTAATGTGCTGCACTGCACGACTTGATCCCCATGTCAACCCCTAATCTTCGCGTGTTGTGCCCCTGACCTGCATCGTTGCTTCGCGCGTAGTTAGGTGGCCGTGTTAGGATGAAGTAACGAAAGGGGCTCGAATCAGATGATCTTCAAGGTCGGCGACACCGTTGTTTACCCGCATCACGGTGCTGCGTTAGTCGAGGCGATCGAAACCCGCACCATCAAAGGGGAGCAAAAAGAGTATCTCGTCTTGAAGGTGGCGCAGGGTGACCTGACCGTTCGAGTTCCCGCTGACAACGCCGAGTACGTCGGTGTTCGCGACGTCGTCGGACAGGAGGGCCTCGACAAGGTCTTCCAGGTGCTGCGCGCCCCGCACACCGAAGAGCCGACGAACTGGTCACGCCGCTACAAGGCCAACCTCGAAAAGCTTGCTTCCGGCGATGTCAACAAGGTCGCCGAGGTAGTCCGCGACCTGTGGCGTCGCGACCAGGAGCGTGGTCTGTCGGCCGGCGAGAAGCGGATGCTGGCCAAGGCCCGCCAGATTCTGGTCGGTGAATTGGCGCTGGCCGAGAGCACCGACGACGCCAAGGCGGAGACCATCCTCGACGAGGTTCTGGCCGCCGCTTCCTGAAGGTCCTGACACTTCGTTGGTCCCGGAGACGGGGTTGGCCCCGGAGACGGGCACCTCGGGCAAAGTAGTCGCTGTCGTTCCCGCCGCAGGGTCGGGTGAACGGCTGGCCGCCGGAATTCCCAAGGCATTCTGTCTGGTCGACGGGCGCACGCTGCTACAGCGCGCCGTCGCCGGCTTGCTGGAATCCGGCGTCGTCGATCACGTCGTGGTGGCCGTCCCCGCCGACCGGATCGACGAGGCCAGGCGGCTCCTGGGTGATCACGTCGGCGCTGGACGGGTCACCGCCGTCGCGGGCGGCCCCGACCGCACCGAATCCGTCAGCCTGGCCCTGGCGGCCCTGCCCGCGGCGTCTGAGTTCGTGCTGGTGCACGACGCCGCGCGGGCGCTGACGCCCCCGACGCTGATCACCCGCGTGGTGGCGGCGCTGCGGGCCGGTCACGACGCCGTGGTGCCCGCGTTGCGTCTGCATGACACCATCAAGGCCGTGGACGCCAACGGGGTGGTCCTGGGGACGCCGGAGCGCGCCGGGCTGCGCGCCGTGCAGACTCCGCAGGGCTTTGCGGCCGACCTGCTGTCGCGTGCCTACCGCGCCGGGGCCGGGATGCCTGGTTTCACCGATGACGCGTCGCTGGTCGAGCATGTCGGCGGCCAGGTCCAGGTCGTCGAGGGCGATCCGCTGGCATTCAAGATCACCACGCAGCTCGATCTCTTGCTGGCCGAGACCGTGGTGCGCGGGTGAACGGGCCGGATCCCTTTCCCAGGGTGGGGCTCGGCGTCGACGTACACCCGATCGAATCCGGCCGCCCGTGCTGGCTGCTGGGTCTGCTTTTCGCCGACGCCGACGGCTGTGCCGGACATTCCGACGGCGACGTCGCGGCGCACGCGCTGTGCGACGCGGTGTTGTCGGCGGCCGGGATGGGCGACGTGGGCGCGGTGTTCGGGGTCGACGATCCGCGCTGGCAGGGCGTCAGTGGCGCCGACATGCTGCGCCACGTCGCGGAGCTGACCGCGCACCACGGTTTCCGGATCGGCAACGCGGCGGTGCAGGTCGTCGGGAACCGGCCGAAGGTCGGTCCACGCCGCGACGAGGCGCAGCGGGTGCTGTCGGAATTGCTGGGCGCGCCGGTCTCGGTGTCGGCGACGACGACCGACGGGTTGGGGCTGACCGGACGTGGCGAGGGCCTGGCCGCGATCGCCACCGCGCTGGTGATCGCCACCGGGTAAGCCCGCGTAGCGCCGGGCGCCGGGGAAGCACCCGGTAAGCTGGCACGTCGTGACCGATCGCGCCCGCTTGCGGCTACACGACACGGCGGCCGGTGCCGTGCGTGACTTCGTTCCGCTGCGCGAGGGTCACGTCTCCATCTACCTGTGCGGCGCCACCGTCCAGGGCCTGCCGCACATCGGCCATGTCCGCAGCGGGGTGGCCTTCGACATCCTGCGTCGATGGCTGATCGCCCGCGGCTGCGACGTCGCGTTCATCCGCAACGTCACCGACATCGAGGACAAGATCTTGGCCAAGGCGGCCGCCGCGGGTCGGCCGTGGTGGGAGTGGGCTGCCACCTACGAACGCGCCTTCAGCGCCGCCTACGACGCGCTGGACGTGCTGCCGCCGTCGGCCGAGCCGCGAGCCACCGGGCACATCACCCAGATGGTCGAACTGATGGAACGGCTGATCGAAACCGATCACGCCTACGCCGCCGGGGGCGACGTCTACTTCAACGTGCTCAGCTATCCCGAATACGGGCAGCTGTCCGGCCACAAGATCGATGACGTCCATCAGGGCGAGGGGGTCGCCACCTGCAAGCGTGACCAGCGCGACTTCACGCTGTGGAAGGGCGAAAAGCCCGGCGAGCCGTCATGGCCGTCGCCGTGGGGGCGGGGGCGCCCGGGCTGGCACCTGGAATGCTCCGCGATGGCCCGCACCTATCTCGGGCCGGAATTCGACATCCATTGCGGTGGAATGGATTTGGTCTTTCCGCATCACGAGAACGAGATCGCCCAGAGCCGCGCCGCCGGCGACGGATTCGCGCGCTACTGGCTGCACAACGGCTGGGTGACGATGGGCGGCGAGAAGATGAGCAAATCGCTGGGCAATGTGCTGGCCATACCGGCGTTACTGCAGCGCGTGCGCGCCGCCGAACTGCGCTACTACCTGGGCAGCGCCCACTACCGGTCGATGCTGGAATTCTCCGAGGTCGCCCTGCAGGACGCGGTGAAAGCCTATGTGGGCGTTGAGGACTTCCTGCATCGCGTTCGGGTGCGGGTGGGCGGCGTCGAGCCCGGGCAGTGGACGCCAAAGTTCGCCGAGGCGCTCAACGACGACCTGGCCGTGCCGGCCGCGCTGGCCGAAGTGCACGCTTCCCGCGCGGAGGGCAACCGGGCCCTGGACTCCGGCGATCACGAAGGCGCGCTGCGACATGCGGGCGCGATCCGCGCGATGATGGGCATCCTGGGTTGCGACCCGCTCGACGAACGCTGGGAGACCCGCGACGAGACGTCGGCGGCGCTGGCCGCCGTCGACGTGCTGGTCCAGGCGGAGCTGGAGAATCGGCAGAAGGCGCGCGAGGAACGCAACTGGGCGCTCGCCGACGAGATCCGCGACCGGCTCAAGTACGCCGGCATCGAGGTCACCGACACCGCCGACGGCCCGCAGTGGGAGCTTTTGGCCCACGAAGAAAAACGCGACAAGTAGATGGCCGGCAACTCGCGTCGCCGTGGCGCGATCCGCAAGGAGGGCACCAAGAAGGGCGCCACCGTGGGTTCGGGGGGCCAGCGGCGCCGCGGCCTGGAGGGACGCGGCCCCACCCCTCCCGCGCACCTGCGCCCCAACCATCCGGCTGCCAAGCGCGCCAAGGCCCAGGCCCGTCGGCCGGCGCGGGGCCGCACCGACGAATCCGAGACGGTGCTCGGCCGCAACCCGGTGCTGGAGTGCTTGCGGGCCGGGGTGCCGGCCACCGCCCTCTACGTGGCGCTGGGCACCGAAGCCGACGAGCGGCTGACCGAATCCGTCACCCGCGCAGCGGATTTGGGAATCTCCATCCTCGAGGTGCCGCGCACCGATCTGGACCGCATGACCAGCAACCACCTGCATCAGGGAATCGCGTTGCAGGTGCCGCCCTACGACTACGCCCACCCCGACGATCTGGTTGCCGCCGCGATCGCCTCGCCGCCGGCGTTGCTGGTCGCGCTGGACAACATCTCCGACCCGCGCAACCTAGGCGCCATCGTGCGTTCGGTGGCGGCGTTCGGCGGCCACGGGGTGCTGATCCCACAGCGACGGTCGGCCTCGGTGACGGCGGTGGCATGGCGTACCAGCGCAGGGGCCGCGGCCCGCATCCCGGTGGCGCGGGCCACGAATCTGACTCGGACACTGACGGATTGGGCCGCGCGCGGGTTGCGGGTGGTCGGACTGGATGCCGGTGGTGACACCACACTCGACGACATCGACGGCACCGATCCGCTGGTGGTCGTCGTAGGCTCGGAAGGCAAGGGTCTGTCGCGCCTGGTTCGGCAGAACTGCGACGAGGTCGTGTCCATCCCAATGGCCGGAAACACCGAGTCGCTGAACGCGTCCGTCGCCGCCGGGGTGGTGCTCGCCGAAATCACACGCCAGCGAAGGCATTGAGTGATCGCCCGGCTCGCCGCCGCGCTGCTGGCGATGGCGGTGTTGCTCGCCGGGCCGGCCACCGCGAAACCCCCGGAATTCGACCTGCAGGCCCATCGTGGCGGGCGCGGCGAGACGACTGAGGAGTCGCTACGGGCCTTCGCCAAGGCGATCGAATTGGGCGTCAGCACATTGGAATTGGACATCGTCATCACCAAGGACGCGCAACCGCTGGTGTGGCATGACCCGATGATTCAGCCCGAGAAGTGCGCCGACACCGCTCCCGCATACCAGAATGACCCGCAGTATCCGTACGTCGGCAAGCTCGTGCACGACCTCACCCTGGCGCAGGTCGATACCTTGGACTGTGGGCACCTGCTCGGCGACTACCCTCGGGCCGAAGTGGTGCGGGGCAACAGGATAGCGACGCTGCCGCAGGTGTTCGCACTCGCCGACTCCTACGGCGCCGACGCGATCCGGTACAACATCGAAACCAAGGTGGAGGCCGATCGGCCCAGCGCGTCCGCCGAACCGCAGGAGTTCGTCGACGTGATACTGGCCGCGGTCCGATCCGCGGGCAAGGTCGACCGCGTGGAAATCCAGAGCTTCGACTGGCGCACCCTGCCCATGGTGCGGCGGGCCGAGCCGTCGATTCCGCTGGTGGCCCTGTACGACGATCACACCTGGGCGCCGGGCATCGGCGATCCCCTGATCGGCGCGCGGACGGTGGGCGCCGACATCGTCTCACCGGACTACCAGCTGGTCCCCGGCAAGCCGTACGTCGAGCGCGCACATGCGTTGGGGCTCAAGGTCATTCCCTGGACCGTGAACGACGCCGCCGCCATGCGTCAGCAGATCGGCTTTGGCGTCGACGGCATCATCACCGACTACCCGACGGTGTTGCGCAGCGTGCTGGCCGAACTGGCGATGCCGTTGCCCCCTAGCTACCGGCGCGGCTAGCGGGGGCCGCGCTTCCGGCCAGGTCGCCGTCCGCACGAGCCGGCCGCTCGTCGCCCGGGCGCGGTTTGCGGCGGTTGGCCAGGGCGGCCCGCCACACCATATTCGGGCGCAACAGCCGGGTAGCGGGGTCGATGAGCGCGGTGACCTTGACGAAGCGATCGACCGCGACGGGGTCGTATTCGGTCGCGGTGAGTATGCGATCGATGTACCCGTTGAGCAGTCGGGTGAGCAGCGGTGGCGTGCCCTCGATTTCGGGTAGGCACAGGTCCGGGTTGGCCGACAGCTCCCACGCCTGGCGGATCGGCACCGCGGCGGCCCGGAAGAATCGCCGCGCCAGCTGCTCCGTGCCGCCGGACAAGCAGTCGCGCAGCGCCACTGCCTCGAGCGCGGCGACCGTCATGCCCTGACCGTAAATCGGGTTGAAGCTGCAGATCGCGTCGCCCATGACCAGCAGGCCTTCGGGGAATCGACGCATCTTGTCGTAGCGCCGCCATTGACTGGACGGCTGACCGTGCCGGGTGGGCTCCCCGACGGGTTCGGCGGCCAGGACCGCGGCCAGCAGGTGGGGCGGTGCGCAGTCCCAGACGAACTCGCACATCGATATCAGGTCTGTCGACGGCGCGTTGCCCGCGACGCCGAAAACGGTGAACATCCAGGTGTCGTTCTCCGCGCGCAGCAGGCCCAGTCCACGCGGCCGGCCCGGCACCGGCCCAACGATGAAACCGAATTCGTGCAGCGCGTCCGGTGCCATGCGCAGGCATTGGCTCGCATAGGTCAGATGCACGGGCACGTGGACCTCGGGCGGACGCTCGTAGCCCAGGGCGGTCAACCATGCCGGGGTGCGGGCGCCGCGCCCGGTGGCATCGAGCACCAGGTCCGCGCTCAACGTGACGTCCTCGCGGGTCCGGCGGTTGACGATTCGGGCGCCGGTGACGCGCCGACGATCCGGCGTCGTGGTCAAGTCCACTATGTCGTGCTCATCGAGCAGAGTGACGTTGGCGATGCGGCGCAGCCGCGCGCGGACGTGTTCCTCGAGGAAGGGGCGGGTGGCGAGATACGCGGCGAACGAGGGGGCGCCGCCGGTGCGTACCATGAGGTGCCCGCCCAGGTGGTAGTAGAGCCGGGACAGGTCCCGGCCGTCCAGATGATGTGCGCCGTCCATGACCATCTCATCGAGGACGCCGGGGAACAATTGCTCGAGTACCTGAGCGCCGCGGGGCAGCAAACCATGAAGGTGGCGACCCTGTGGCACGCCCCGGCGAGCGGCGGCGGTATCGGGAGGGATGTCGGGCAGCGAATCGCGCTCCACCACCGTGACCGTGTGGAAGAACTCGCTGAGCGTCCGCGCGGCGACCAGACCCGCCATGCTCGCTCCCAGTACCAATGCGCGATTGCCGACCTTTGCCATACCCCACCACCTGTGCTGAGCGCCTATCTGACAAAAGCCATGCTCATGGTCGGAAAACGGGGCCGACAGCGTAGTCGACTACGTCATTGCTGCGGGGCGGCTACACGTGAGGTCCCCGAAACACCGTCAAAGCCTCCCATTCGGCGCTTGCGCGCCGTTATAGTCGCCGAGTGATCGGCGCCGAGCCGCTGACCGGGCGTGACAGCGAATGGGGCATCATTCGCCGCGCCCTGGGTCCGGGCGGTGCCCACGCGGGCGTGGTGATCGTCGGCGCCGCCGGAGTGGGTAAGACCTGGCTGGCCCACGAAGTGCTGCGGCGCGCCGAGGCGTCCGGCGAGCGGACCAGGTGGATCGTCGGCACCGACTCGGCGCAGGCGCTGCCCCTCGGGGCATTCATCGGTGTGATGACCGAGGCGATGAACGAGGCTCGGTCGGACCCGCTGACCGATGTGCGACGGGTGATCAATTCGTTTGTCGCGCAACAGCGTCAGCGTCGCGTGGTGGTGGGGATAGATGACGCGCACCTGCTGGACGGACTGTCGGCGCTCGTCGTCCACCAGCTGGCGCAGTCCGGCGGGGTCCGGCTGGTGGTCACCGTACGCAGCGGCAGCGACGAGCCCGATGCGGTGACAGCACTGTGGAAAGACGGACTGCTGGAAAGACTTGACCTCAAACCTTTTTCGGCTGCCCAGACGCGCGAAGTCATCGAAAGCAAGCTGGACGGTCCGGTCGATGCGCGCAGCGCAAACCGGTTCCAGAAGTTGACCGGTGGCAACGCGTTGTTCCTGCGGCAGCTGGTGGCGGATCAGGTGACCGCCGGGCGGATGCGTAAAACGGCCGGGGTGTGGATGTGGGACGGCGATGTCGCGGTCTCGTCGAGCCTGTCCGAAACAGTGAGCCGTCAGATGGGCCGCCTCAGTCCGGAGATGGCGATGGTGATCGACACGTTGTCGCAGTGTGAGCCGCTGGCCGTGGAGGTGCTGTGCGATCTGGCCCGGCGCAGCGACCTGGCCGCAGCCGAGCGGATGGGGCTGGTGAACATCGAACGCACCGGCGGGGGGTTGACGGCCAGGCTCGCCCATCCGCTGTTCGGTGAGCTGCGCCGCGCGGGCGCCGGGGAGCTGTACCTGTCGGAGATCCGTGGCAGGTTGGCGGCGCGGCTGGGCAAAGACGGCGACGCGGACATGCAGGCCACCGTGCGCCGCGCGCTGCTTCGTCTCGAGTCCGACCTCGATCCCGACCCCGCGCTCTACCTGGAATCGGCACGGCATGCCATGACCCTGCTGGATCTCGATCTGGCCGACCGGTTCGCCACCGCCGCCGCCGAAGCCGGTGCGCCCGGGGCGGCGGGCGTGCGAGCCATGAACCTGGCGCTGCTCGGGCGCGGTGAGCAGGCTGAGGCGGCGCTGCGTGAGATGGCCAACTGTGACCTGCCCGACGGCCATCACTGGGCGACGGTGCGCGCGGCCAACCTGATCTGGCATCTCTTCAAGCCCAAGGACGCGGCCGATATCCTCGACGGTCTCGCGGCGCTCGATTCCGAGACGCCGGCCCAGCGGGCGGAGCGGTTGGCGGTGCAGGCGTGCCTGGATGCGGTGGCGGCACGCTGTGCGGCCGCGGCAGCAAATGCCCGCGCCGCCCTGGCTTTCCCCGACCTGCCCGGCTTCCACGCGATGATGGCGTCGCTCGCGCTGATCATGGCCATGGGGGCGCTGGGTCAGGTCGATGAGCTTGCCGACGTGGCCGAGCAGACGCTGCGGCGGGCGACGACCTCGTTTCAGGCCTCGCATATGCGGTTCTGGTTCGGCGCCGTCTACGGGCGGGCCTGCCGGCTGACCGGCCGAATCGACGAATTCGTCAGCACGGCGCGGCAACTGGCCGATTCGTCCCGTGACATTCCGGGCCTGGCGTATGCGAACCTCGCCCTCCTGTCGGGCAACGCCGAGCTGGCCCGTGGCGCGGTCGCCGAGGCGGCCCGGCTCGTGCACGAGGCGGTGGCCGGAGTTCAAATACACTATGTGACAACGGGTTTGCGCCCGGCGAGCTACTTCGCGCTGGCCGAGGCGCACGCCAAACTCGGGCAGGCCGACGATGCGAACGAGGCGGTCACCGCGGCACGGTCCTGCGTGCCGGCCGACTTCTTGTTCATGCATACCGGCCTGTCGCTGGCCGAAGGGTGGGCCCTGGCGGCGGGGGGCCGGCTGCCGGAGGCTGTGGCGGGCGTGAAGGAGGCTGCGCGGCTTGCCCGCGATCGCGGCCAGCCCACGCACGAGGTGGCCTGCATCCAGGCGGCGGCGCAATGGGGTGACGCCTCGCAGGCGGTCCGGGCACGGGAGCTGGCCGACGTGTTGTCGCTGCCGTTGGCCGCCGCCGTCGCGTCGCATGTGGAGGCGTTATCGGCCAAGGACGGCGAGGGCCTGCTGGCGGCCTCGGTGGCGTACCGGGGGATCGGCGATCGGGTCGCGGCCGCCGATGCCGCGGCGCAGGCCTCGGTGGTGTTCGACGAACACCAACAGCGTCGCCGCGGCCTGTACGCCGCGGCACTGGCCAGGGAATTGGCCGACGATTGCGGTGGCCTGCACACGCCGGCGCTGCACACTCCGATCGGCCTGAAGTTATCCGGCCGACAGCGCGATGTCGTCGAACTCGTCGTGGCCGGCCTGTCCAACCGCGAGATCGCCGAGGCGCTGGTGATGTCGGTGCGCACCGTGGAGGGCCACGTGTACCGGGCCTGTCAGCGGGTGGGGGCGCAGTCGCGCGAGGAGTTGGCATCGATAATCCGATCGGGCCCCTGCGGGCCGCCCGCGCCCTAGAGACCCAGCAGGCGCGCCGACGCCCACAGCGCGAGCACCGCCACCGCCAGCGAGGCGGGCACGGTGCACACGCCCAGGCGGGTGTATTCGCCTACCCCGGCGTCGACATCGTGCTGGCGTAACACGCGCCGCCACAACAGGTTCGACAGCGAACCGACGTAAGTCAGGTTCGGCCCGATGTTCACCCCGATCAGCACCGCCAAAACTGCCACCGGCCCACTCGGCGCAACCAACGGCAGCAGCACCAGCGTGGCGGGCAGATTGTTGACGACGTTGGCCAGCACGGCGGCGATAGCGGCGATGGCGAGCAATGCGGGCAGGCCCGAACCCGACGGCAGCACCGCTGACATCGCCCTGTCCATCCCGTTGAGCATGACCGCCTGCACCACGACGCCCAGCGCCAGCACGAAGACCAGAAACGACACGTTCGCCGAGCGCACGATGTCGGATACCGAGGTGTGCCGGTGCCGCAGGCTGCGCACCGCCAGCGCCGCGGCCCCGCACAGCGCCACCCAGGCCGGGGCGATCCCCACGGACTGGGCGACCGCGAAACCGGCGAGTGTGAGAGCGACGACGACCAACACGAACACCGGTGGGCGCGGTGGCGCGCCCATCTGCTCCGGGTCCGGCTGCACCCGCAGGTCTTTGGCAAAGAACCACCGGAAGATCACGTAGAGGACAGCCACCGCGCCGACCCACGGCGCCGCCATCACCAACGTGAATCTCGTGAACGAGATGTGGGCGGTGTGGAAGGCCAGCAGGTTGGTCAGGTTCGACACCGGAAGCAAGAGCGATGCGCCATTCGCCAGGTGCGCGGTGGCGTACGCGTACGGCCGCACCCGGGTGCGCTCTCGCCGAACGGCGGCCAGCACAACCGGGGTCAGCAACACCACGGCCGCGTCCAGGCTCAGCACCGCGGTGATCACCGAGGCGATGACGAACACGCGGCGCAGCAGGCCGGCCGATCCCACCCGCCCCCGCGTCATCGCCGCGCCCGCGGCTTCGAACAGGCCCTCGTCGTCGCACAGCTTGGCCAGCACGAGCACCGCCCCGAGGAACGCCACCACCCCGGACAGGTCGGCGATCTGTTTTGCCGCCTGATGTGTCGAGATCGCGCCGACGGCGATCAGGATCAGGGCCGCCGGGACCGCCGCCAGCGCCTCGGGCCAGCCCCCGGGGCGCGCGACGGCGAACGCCAGGACCACAGCAAGCAGTAACAGCGCAAGCGTCAGGGCCAACGTTTAAACCGCTTTACTTCCAAGGGTCTTCGCGCCGCCACACCGTGGGCAGGTGCATCGCGACGCCGTCCTGCGCCGCCAGCTCGTCGAGGATGCCGACGGAGACTTCCAAGTCGTCGCCGGCATAGGGCAGGGCGCGCAACGGTTTTGTCAGCGGGCGGAAGAAGTCGTCCCAATGAATGAGGATCACCCGGCGAGCCCCCACCTCGCGCACTGTCTCGGTCCAGTAGTCGACGAGGTATGACCGCGGCTGCGGCCCCAGCTGCCCCACGGACAGGTACACGGCGTCCGCGCGGTGGCCGGCCAGGGCGCCCTTGACGAAGCCGGCACTGCCCTGGATCAGCAGCCGCCGGCCGGTCGGACGGTGGTGCACCAGCGTCGACCAGGACTCTCCGCAGCGATACGCCGACGCCTTCACGGGTGGGATCAGCGGTTCGTCGATGACGCCGGGAAACCGGTCGGGCGGGCAGTGGTGCGATTCGATCAGGGTGACGTCGTAGGCGCCCAACCGCATCGGTTCGCCGTCGACGGCGACGACGATCCGGCTCCCGGGCAACCCGTAACCGCGCCCGACATTGGCGGCGGACTGCCCGCCGACCAGCTGCGCGCCGGTGCGGTCGGCGACCAGCGCGGAATCCAGAACGTGGTCGATGTGGGTGTGCACCGGTATCACCGCCGCCAGCCGCGAGACCTTCGCCCGCGCGAGGCATCCGTCGACGCGTGCGGGCGAGGGTGCCACCTTGCCGGCCGCGACCTTCGCCAGGCTCGGCCGGGAGAAGTAGCCGTCGGTCATCAACGCCGACGACCCGTCGTCTATCAGTAGCGTCGCCACCCCCATCCAGGTCACCGAGAGCGCGTCGGGTCCGGCGGCGGGGGCGTCGAACCGGTCCGCGAACCGGGCGATGTCGGGGCGGCCGAGTTTGAGTCGCATCAGCAGAAGGCCCTGATCTCGGTGCCGCCAGCCACGAGGCTCTCGCGAACGGCGGTGGCGATCTGCACCGCTCCCGGCGAATCACCATGCACGCAAACAGATTCCACCTTCAGCGTGACTTGGGTGCCGTCGATCGCGGTGACCTGCCCGGACTCCACCATGGTCACCACCCGGTCGGCGACCGCCGCCGGGTCGTGCAGCACCGCGCCGTGCTCACGACGGGACACCAGCCGGCCATCCGGCCGGTACGCCCGGTCGGCGAAAGCCTCTGCGACCGTGTGCAATCCGCGGCGGGCGGCCTCGTCGAAAAACGCCGAGCCCGCCATGCCAAGCACCGGCAGCCCGGCATCCACCAGGCGCACCGCCTCGGCCACGGCGGCCGCCTGTTCGGCATGGGTCACGATCGTGTTGTACAGCGCGCCATGCGGTTTGACGTAGGACACCGCGGAACCGGCCGCGTGCGCTATCGCCCGCAACGCGCCGATCTGATAGACCACGTCGGCGATCAGGTCCCCGGCGGCGACGTCGATGAAGCGCCTGCCGAACCCGGCCAGGTCGCGGTAGCTCACCTGCGCTCCGATCCGGACCCCGCGTTGGGCGGCCGACCGGCATACCCGCAACAGGCCTGCAGGGTCGCCCGCGTGAAAACCGCACGCGACGTTGGCGCTCGTGACGATGCCGAGCATGGCCTCGTCGTCACCCAGGCGCCAGACGCCGAAGCCCTCGCCCAAGTCGGCGTTGAGGTCGATTGCGGCCACCCGCCCAGCTTATGGCGCCCGGGCGCCGGCGTAGGCGAGGACGCGGTGCGGGCGCCAAGCTACTGCCTGGCGACCTTGGCGGCGATCTGCTCGGCGAGGTCGACCGCCGATCCGCCGGGCAGGAAGGAGCCGCAGGTGGCGACGTCGATGACGACGTTGTTGCGCGCGGTCAGCGCCCGCTGGCACGTCCAGCCGTTGCTGTCTTCCTGGACTTCGGACGTGCTCAGCGTGCCGCCCACGTTGTGGGCCTCGCCCACCTTCCACACGATTTCGGGCTTGTCCGTGGGATGTTCGGCAAACGTGCGGTTGGCGCAGCCGAACCATCGTCGCACCGAGGCGTCGTAGAACGTATCGGCCTTCCGCGCGGAAGGATAGGCGATCACGGCCTGGATGGCGGAGTTGTTGCGGACCGCCGGGTCGTCGAAGTTGTCATCCAGCCGCTGGCCGCGCATCGCGGTCCAGCCGGTGTCCGCGTAGACGGCCTCCTGGGCGGGGCCGTCCATCGCCAGGCAGGTCTTGTCGCTGAAAGTCGAGCTCCAGTCCCACATCGTCTGCGCGCCGTATCGCAGCCGCATGCCCGACCTGAGCGACGAGTTGATCTGGTCCACGCCGAGCAGCACCGCATCCAGGGACGCGGCGGCCACCGGGGTCTGGGGCAGCGGACCGGAGGTGTCCGCGGGCGACGCGGTCCCGCCGACGATCGTGGTGCAGCCGGTCGCCAGGGCGGACATCGCCGCCTGCATCAATGCGATTCGCCGGCGCACCATTGCCTTCGTTGGTCGAGCTATGCGCCCAGCTTAGGCGGCAGCGGATCGTCGGCGTCCGATCGACCAGCAGACCAGGTAGATCAGGAACGAGATGCCGGCGACGAAGACCGACACCGGCACCCCGGGCGCCAGCGACAGCACTATGCCGCCCACGGCGGACACCTCGGCGAACACCACGGAGGTCACCATCGCTGCCGCGGGCGAGGAGACCACCCGGGCCGCCGCCGCGGCGGGAGTGATCAACAACGACATCACCAACAGCGCCCCGACGATTTGCACCGCCTGGGCCGCCACCACGCCGACCAGCGCGGCGAACACGATACCCAGCCGGTAGACCGGCACGCCGCGCGCCGCGGCGACGTCGGGATCGACGGTGGCGAACAGCAGCGGGCGGTAACACGTCGCGAGCACCGCGATGACGAGCAGGCACACCAGCGCCAGCATGGTCAGCCCCGTATAGCCGACCCCGACGATCTGGCCGGTCAGCAGGGCGAAGCTGGTCGAGGTGCGGCCCGGGTACAGGTGGATGAACAACACCGCCAGGCCCAACCCGAAGGCCAGCACCACGCCGATCACCGAATCGCGCTCCCGATCGCGCCGCCCCAGCACGCCGAACAGCGCCGCTGCCAGGGCGCTGCCGATCAGCGCGCCGACTCCCACGCCAAAGCCGGCCAGGAGCGCGAAAGCGGCTCCGGTCAGCGACAATTCGCTGGAACCGTGCACGGCGAACGACATCTGACGCATGACGATGAACGGCCCGATCAGTCCGGCCACCAAGCCCAGCAGCGCGGCCGCCACCAGCGCCTGCTGCACGAAGTCATGACCGAGCAGGTGCGCGGTGATGTCGAAGGAGAGCAGATTGTCCAGCAAGCCGACGAGCCGATGCCCCATCAGCGATACCCGTCGTCCCGCGCGCCGGCCACCACGTAGCCGTCCTTGACCTTCACCACCTGGATGTCCGATTGGTACAGCGCCGAGAGTGTCTGGCTGGTCATCACCTGCTCGACGGTGCCGATCTCGAACCGGCCGTCGACCAGATACAGCAACCGGTCCACGTACGGCAGGATCGGGTTGATCTCATGGGTGACCACGATGACCGTGGTCGCGGTGTCCTGCCGGCGCCGCTCGATCAGCGCCGACACCAGCTTGGCGTTGGCCGGGTCCAGCGTCAGCAGCGGCTCGTCGCACAGCAACAGCAGCGGGTCGCTGACCAACGCTTGGGCGATGCGCACCCGCTGCAACTCCCCACCCGACATCGTTCCGACCCGGACGTCCGCCAGGTGTTCGCCGTTGACCTGGCGCAGCGCCTGCCGCACCGCCGCGCGCCGGCGGGCCCGATCGGCGGACCGCAGCGGAAAGGCACCCCAGCATGGCCCGTCGATGCCCAGCTGAACCAGGTCGCGCCCGCGCAGCATTACGTCGGCGTCCATCGGATGATGTTGGGGCACATAGCCGATGCGCCCGCTGCCCGAGGTGATCGGCTTTCCGTCCACCCACCCGGCACCGGCGCTCAGTGCCAGCTGCCCAAGCAGCACCTTGAGCAGCGACGTCTTGCCGCTGCCGTTCGGGCCGAGCACCGCGATGAACTCGCCGCGGCCCACGGACAGGTCCAAGTGGTCCCACAGCACCCGGTCGCCGAACGCCAGCCGAGCCCCGCGCAGCGACACTGTCTCGGCGGAGTCTTCGACTTCCGCGAAGGGTTCGAGGCTCATGACCGCACGGGTCGGCTCGACTGCAGCGCGGATTGTAACTGGCTGACCGTATTGCGTTGCCAGGTGAGGTAATCCGCGCCTTCGCTCAACGTTTCGGCCACATCGGTGACCGGGACGCCCGCCCGCCGGGCGGCATCGCGCAGGCCGTTGATCGCCGTCGTGGAGGTCTGCGGATTGATCAACACGGCCGACACCTGACGCCGGCCGACCAGGTCGAGAACCACCGCCATGTCGGCCGGCGCGGGATCGGTCTCGTTCTCGATGGCCGCCTCGAACGCGGGCGGTGTCCGGTTCACCAACCCCGTAGCCTTCAGCAGGTAGAACGCGACCGGTTCGGTCGCGAGCACCGGTGTGTTGG
>NZ_JCALEJ010000031.1:0-56858 GCF_059813315.1 Mycobacterium sp. NGS11 | reverse complement strand
ACGCTGGAGGGTAACAACCCCATTAATGGAACGTTCGGCGCCACCGAGATCAACAACGAGACGTGGCCTGCAAACGTCTGGAGTCTCAACGCAGCACTCCGGCGAGCCGTCAGCAAAGTTGGCGGCAAAACGGGTAAGTGGCCAGGGCAGTTCTGAAACACTATCTAGACACGGCTTGCGCCATCTGGGCGTTGGCCGCTATTCATCTCAGCCGAACCTCAGGCTCCTACAACTCATCGATGCCGACAAGCCCATCCTGGATCGCCCTAACCACCAGGGCGGCTTTGGAGTTCGCTGGTCGCCCCACCGCGGCATACTTGGCGCGAATGCGATGCAGATGTGTCCCGACCGTCCCAGCCGAGATATAGAGGGCCCGGGCAACCTCACGCTTGCTGTCATTTCGCAGCCACTCGAGGAGTACTTCTATTTCCCTGGCCGTCATCGACGGCTGTTTTAGGCTGCGGCCATTGGCCTCGGTAAGTCGATCAAGACGACTGCCCTGGCAGCTCATGCCTTGATACTTCCGAACTGCGATGGTGCCGCGGTCAAACACTGCGGCGATACGGAGATGGTCATGAATTAACAGGTACGCGACCGCCGCGACCGCTCATTGCCGCGGCGCAATCACGGCCGGGGCAAAGATAGTCAGATCTCGTTACAGTCCATCAGCGGATTGTCGATAGACAACGACAGGGTCGTCATCTGTGAAATATTGCCCACATGACGCTACGTCGCGCTGCAGCTAGTCAACCGGGTCGACGCGGTGACGCCTGCACCACACGACGTCGCGTGCGGACGGTGGTGGGACGCCCGAGTGTTGTCAGCGCAACCCGTAGCCGAACTCTTATGCCTGGCGACGCCACGGCGGCTCACGGTTGTAGGGCGGCCAATTCTCCACGAGGCCATGCAGTCCTCGAACAACAGACGGGAAGGATAGCCGATGTTGCGACGCGTCCGTCGTTGGCTGCGCAGTCAATTCCTTGAGCCGCATGCCCGTCGCAACGAGGATCTCGAGTACTGGTGGCAGCTGCCCGACGATCCCACCCGCATCTCGTCACGATGGCTGCAACTCTTAATGGATTTGGTTGCCCCGGCGACGTTCAGCGAATGGCACGAAATGATCGCCGAACGTCGGGTGGAAGCTTACGATCGGTTGCGGCCGGTCGTGGTGCGCATGGCATCGCTAGGCGTGATCATGGCCGCGTTCACAGTCCTTCGCGCCGAAATGTGGACCTGGCTGGCTTTGTTGCCGTCGGCGATCCAGGTGCTGTTGGAGATTTATCTGCAGGGATATCACAGCAAGTCGGCAGGCGACCCACGGTGGCAGGTGGTGCGTGCGATGCGCGACTACGCGCGCAATCGCTTTCAGACGATGACGCTGAATGTCACCGGCATCATCGGCACCGTCGCCTGCCCGCTCAATGTCATCGCCGTCAGTTCGGCCCCCGCCGGCGGGGACGCCGGTTGGATCAAGATCGCCGCGCTTGCCGCTGCGGTCTTCTATCTGAACTCCGGGCTGGCCAGCGTTTTTCTCGACCCACCCAACTACACCGAAACCAGTGTGATGCCACCGTTCATGCACACACTGCGGCCCTACGCGCCGCTAATCTCCTATCTGATCAGCACCGCGATCATCGCCGTCAGCGTTGAGGGTCACCGATGGGAGCACGCTATGGTGCCGATCGCCTATCTGTGCACCGCATTGACCCTACTGCTGGGCGGCACACTTCGAAACCACGACCGGATGATCGCGGCCGCCGCCCACGTCGGCCGCAACGCCGTGGAAGCGGGACGCAAGGAATTGGGCGGCGTCGTCCACGATGACCTCGGTCCCGCCAAAGCCGCCGCTGAATCGGTCAGCCGGCTCGACGGGGTCGCCTACCGCGACGCTGTTGATCTGCAGGCGTTGTCGGCCTTTTTGACTCACTTCAGTACCCGAGTCGGAATCTTCGCCGCCCAGCGCATGGAACTGGGCTATCTGGCCAAAAAAATCCTTTCACCCTACGGCGTATCGGCACGCAATGTGGCCTGCGACATCCGCTGGAATGAGCAGACGCTTCGCAAAGAGGACCACCGGATCGCCGTGCGGATGACCACCGCCTTGATCCACAACGTCGGGCAGGCATTTCAGAAAGAGGAAAACCGTTACGCGCCAAAGAAAGTCGTCCTGGAAGGGCACACCAGCGGTTCAGGGCGCGATGTGCGCTACCACGTCGCGGTGCGTGACCCCCTGCGGCCGATTCCCCCAGCCGACTGGTGCCCAGACGGAAGCACGCTAGCGGCGCTGCGAGAGTGGCTGCGCGACACCTTCAACGGTGACTTGACCCAAGAGGTTTGCAGTGACGGCACCAAACGCATCGTCGCGTCCTGGGGGGATCGCCCCCCAAACACTTGGGCAGAGGCGACGAGCAGCGAGGAGACCCCATGAAGACATACATGATCGTCGAGGACGACCCTGGTAAAGCCAACGCCTACCGCAAATTCCACGACTACTACGCCGACCGCGGCGTGACCTTTCGCACGGTATCCTCCCCCAACGCCGCGATCACCGCATTGCGCAATGATGGTGTTCAGTCATCTGTCGCTGGCGTGATCGCCGACTTTGAGCTCGGCGGACGCCGACACGACAACCGCCACAAACGTATTCAGGTCCCGGGCCACAACGGCCAGCCCCGCACGATTTCTACCGGGCTGGGGGTACTGGACTGGGTGCACAGCGTGGATCCGGATCTGCCGTTGTGGGCGTTAACCAACGATGCGGCCACGCACGCGCCACTGTTCATGAGCGCGGCAAGTCTCTGGCTTGATGCCAAGCCGCTGCACGTCGACCGCTTTACCGAGGCCGGCACCGCCCGGTCCGACAGAATGCTCGAAGAACTGCTGGCGCCCGAGCGCTACGGCAGCCTGAACCCCCTGTGGGACCGAATCGATGACTCCCGCGTGGCATTCCACGAACTGTTGAACACGTCCTATAGCGGTGAGGAAGCCTTTGACTGGCTTAACGCACTAACCCATCTGCACGGCGCACCTGGTGGCTTCATTCCCACCCTTACCAATAAGATCCGTCAAATCACACTCAACCCAAAACTCAACGCCTACGCCCACACCCTTGCACCAGTGATGGCGAAATGGCAGCTGCGCCTTGAGGAGATCTACCGAGACTTCCCAGTCGACCGCGACGAAGATGACTGGCCGCAGCTCGACGAAGACCACCCCCCCACCGGCCTGAAGACCTGGGCCAAGTTCAATCCGATCACCGGTTTCCTCGGTGCCCACAACGAATGCCAGGAATTCTTCGAGGCCGACGACGTCCGGATGGCGCTAACCAAATGGCGCTCCCGAGGAGAACGACCATGACAACACCAGAAATATCAAGTGCGCATCCTGCGGATACCCCGACCGCGCACCGCTTTTCACACCGATCAGCCCTACAAAACGAGCTTGCCGTCGTCAACGGTCTGCGCACAGCGAGCCTCGGCCGGCCTGACTCAGCACGACAGGCGTTGGTATTCATGGGAATCATGGCCTGGGTGGAGCCGTTCGAGTTACGACGACTCGGTGTGCTCGCTGAGGTCTGGGACGCCCGCATCACCGTCGTCGACGCTCCCGGCTGCGGTTACGGCGGCGCCCGGCTTATGCCCTCACAGCGACGCGCGTTGCGTCGCGGCGAATTCCGACCAGTAGCACGACAAATCGTGCAGGCCGCGCAGGCGTGCAACCCGCAGCTGCGACGCGGGCCCGCCACAGTGGTCGGTTATTCCCTGGGCGCGAGCCTAGCCGCTGCTGCCGCCGCTGACCCCGGGCTGATGCGAATCACGAGCCTGCTCCTGGTCGAGCCGGTAGCGTTGCGGCGGCGCAGTATCTCGTCCCTGCTACGGGCCGTCCACTCGGAAGATCGCGCCGTCGACGACTACATCGACCTTAACAACGGCATTACCGGCCATATAGCGCCGCCACACCGGCGCAGCGATCCAATGCCGCCCTGGTCCCGTGTCGACATCGCCCACCTCGGCTACGCACTAAGCCGCGGGCGCCTCGCACGTGATTTACTGAACGCCCACTATATTCAGGGTTCCTCGGTGCAGATCGTGCACGGAATCGACAGTAGATTGTCACGGCCCGCCGACGTCCGCAGCTTGGTCAGGCAATGCCGGCGAGACGGGATGAAGGTGCACGACATGCCGGTGGCCGGACGACACGCATTGTGGCATTCGCTTAGCGAGGTCACCACATTCGCCGAGCGCGCTGGTCAGTTCCTGGACTGACGCTGTCAGACTCGACGATCCCTTAAGGTGCGCCAATCGATCCATTCGTGGACAAGCTGCGCTTTTCCGCCGATCAACGGCGGGAATCGCGCTCCTCGCCGAGGGCCTGTAGATGAGCTTCCGCCTCGCGCCTTGCCGCCGCTCGGGTGCGGACGTGGTTTGGGCACGCGCAGAGCTCGGGGTCGCGAAAATTGGGGAAGAACAACAGAATGGGCCAGACCAGCGAGATCGGTAGTACCGAACTGAAGATGACGTCCGCCCCCCCATTTATCACCTTCTTATGCAGGCCATGGCGTCGCTGCCAGTACCATTTTCCAACTGCCATCCCGACGAGCAGATAGACAAGCCAAAGGATAGCTAAAGTCCAAAACATACATTTCCCTCCGCTGAACAGTTACACGCCTTTCGGCACGATTCGGCGGTGGATTAGCACACGTCGAACCAATCGTGAACGTTGTAATTATGCGCGCGCAAGTGCCCGTGCAGCTTGCGCCTAGACGAAAAGGCAATCAGCGATGCCGTGCGCAGGGAGTGCCGCCTTGTCCGTGACATTTCGTGCAGTTACCAGACATACCCCAGACTTTGCCCTCGCCCTTGCACGTGGAACAGCGTCCGTATTGGCAGTCCTTACAGCGATTGTCGTAACCCACGACGTGGCTCTCCTTTCGATGTGCTGCCTATAAGGCTGCATTCTTATGTGCACGAAGTCTAAGACGGCCTCAAGGATCGCGTGGGCACGTTGCCAACAATTCATCCGTTCAACTGACAACCGGGGCTCACCAACAGCGCTCTGCGGGAAGCCAACGTGGCGAGACAATCCAGCCATCCGCGGACCACAGACACTCCCCTGCACCTTCCAGGCACTTGTTGCGCCTTGTTACGCAGCTCTCCGGCATCACAGCGTAGAGAGGAACACGGCGGAACGACGTGCCGGCGGGCCGCTTAGTCGCGGTCGCACGAATGTCACCTGCATCAACTATCCTGGAGGAACTTGATTGAAGGTGGTGTCCAAGGTGACCGAGTTGCAGAAGGCCAAGCGCCGGGTCAAGGCCATCCGCGCGATCCGCCGCAGCACCGAACTCGAAGGTTCTCGTAGCACCAACGCCACCCGCGCCGACCAGCTCGCCTACGCCCGCGGGTCCATCACCGCCGCCGAGCTGCGCGATCGCGTCCGACGCCGGTACAACGTGAAGTAACCGAGCCCGGGAGTGCCACACCCCTGGGACACCGGCGATCTGGAACGGAACTGGCAGGGTTACTTCATCCTTGGCACGAACATCCTGAGAAACCGGGTGGGCGCCCAAACACCTGAGGCGCTGCGCGACGCGGAGAACGATCTCGTCGAGGCACGTGTTATCGAACTCCGTGAGGCCCCGGATCTGCTGGGTGACCGCACCTACGACCTCGCGTACCTGCGAGCGATCCATCTTCAGCTGTTTCAGGACGTGTACGGCTGGGCTGGTGACGTGCGGACTGTTGGCATCGAGAAAGGCGGCGAGTCCTTCTGCCCGCCGGCCAGCATCAGTCAGCCGATGACTCACGTCGCGGTAGAAATTCAGCGGCTCAACCGGCTCAAGGATGTTCCCCGCCCCGAGCTCGCGGCCGCCGTTGCCTACCTGTATGACTACGCCAACTTCGCCCATCCCTTCCGCGAGGGCAATGGCCGCTCGACCCGCGAGTTCTTTGATCTCCTGCTTTCTGAACGCGGCGCTGGACTCGACTGGCAGAAGACTGATCTGACAGAGTTACACAGCGCATGCCACGCTGCGCGAGCCGAATCCGGCCTCGCGCGGCTGACTGCGATGTTCGCGAAGATCCTCGATGATGACCCCGCATACGACTTCTGATCCTGCCAGCCTTCCAGCCAGGCTACCCGCCTGTTTCGTAGGCAGGATACGGCCGGATCAAATAGGCAGAGTCACTAGTAAACGGCGACTGCACCTGTGTCTCAACTGCTTTCACCCGCCTGAGCAGCGGGCCGCGCTAACCGAGGTCACCGCTGCAGGCCAGACTGTCCTCGGTCTCTCCCGCAACGCTTTTGGCGGCGCCCAGCGATGCGCGGGACCGCTGCTAGCTCGCTAGGCCTGCTCGCCAGGACGGGGCTGGCAAATGTTGCTATGCAGCGCACGAATCCACTCCCCCGCCGGGGGCGTCAACCCCGAGCCAACTCGCCCTTATCGTTACCACATAGTTCTCTTATTTTTCTTAATATTGGTGTAGCGTCTTCCAGCAGTCCGAGTTCTGACGTTGGCGAGGAGAAGAACCTTTTGAGCGTGCCGTGCGGGCAACTGCCCGAACTAGTGCCGATCCGTGTCGCGGTGGCGGCATACCGTCTCATCTGCGAACGTGTTGATGCGCTGCTCCGCGGTCGTACTGGCATTGCAGAGCTGGCGGTCCCTGCGTGTCCCGGGTGGACCATCCGGCAGGTGGCTGCACACCTGACAGGGGTGGCCCAGGACATCATTTCGCTGAACTTGGAGAACAAGGGCACCGGGCCTTGGGCTGACGCGCAGGTCGCGCAACTGGACAGACACGGCATCGAGGACCTACTCGACCTGTGGGGCCAATCGCTCGACGCGGTGTCGGCGAACCTCGATCTGGCATCTGAGGCAGCGGTTTGCCAGCTCGTTTTCGACACTGTGACCCATGAGCACGATATCCGCGGTGCGTTAGGTGAACCGGGTTTCCGTACCGGTGACCCCGCGTTCAAGGCGGCCCTGAGCTTCGTGACAACGATGGGTGACCAGTTCATTCGACACGCTGAGCAGCCGGCGCTCCGGTTGTGCACTCCCACAATGGGATCCGTACAACTCGGCGATCCGGACGCGGCGCGCGGTGGCGTCGCTCTGAGCATCTCGGATTTCGAGGCACTGCGTGCCTTCGGCGGGCGGCGCAGCGTCGCGCAACTGCTTGCGCTCCCTTGGGACGGCAATCCGACACAGCTGATGCCCGCCTTCACAAACCTGCTTCCCGCCTTCACCCACGACGGCATACGTCCCCCCGCTGACGACCTGGTCGAATAACCGACCATCGCTGAGGTCCGGTCCCAGGCCGGACGCGAACCAGGTAGGAGTTACCCCGTTGACGTACATGCCGATTGTGTTGATCACTGGTGGATCGCGCGGTGTGGGTGCCGCGACGGCCCGCCACTTAGCCATGGCGAAAGCTCACGTGATCATCACCTACCGCGAAAAGAAGCGCCGTGCAACCAATCTCGTCCAAAGCATCACCGCGGCCGGAGGCTCTGCATCGTGTTTACGTCTAGATATCTGCGACGCGGACGCCTGCGCTGAGGTCATCCGGTGCGTGCGTGACGACTTCGGTCGCCTGAACACACTGATCCTGAACGCCTCGGGCGGGCTCGAGCGAGACGTCGACCCCGGTTATGCGATGCGCATCAATTGTCACGCCCCGGTGCATCTGCTCACCCGGGCCTTGCCGCTCATGCCCGCCGGCGGCCGCGTCGTCTTTGTCACCAGCCATCAAGCCCACTTCCGCGGCCTCAAACCGGTACCCGCCGAGTACATCCCGATCGCAGAAAGTAAGCGAGCCGGCGAGGACGCTCTTCGTGCCATGCGCCCAGACCTCGCACAGCGAGGGGTTTCGCTGAGTGTTGTCTCCGGCGACATGATCGAAGGAACGATCATCGTCCGACTGCTTGAACGGCGAGACCCCGATGCCGTCGAGGCGCGCCGCGCATTCGGCCCACTCCCTACCCTGGACGAATTCGCATCCGCGATCGCCACAGAGGCCCTCAGTACAGCACCCGCCCAAGACACGGTCTACGTCGGAGGAGCCGATTACCTTCAGCCACCGCTACCCACCCTGGTCGATGATCGAACCCGCAGATGAACCCACCGATTGGTCCTGGGGCTTAGGCCTGCTGCACGGGAGGAATACGCGCAGATCGAATACAGAGGGTTACCAGTAAACTACGCTATATTCGTTATCATCTCTGGGCCAATGCATTTCACTCGTGCACTCAAGTGGGCGTTCGCACAGCCGCGATAGTTGCGCCATACGCTTCGCGGACGACTCAGATCTCTTTGATGGCTGCCGTGATGCCCAGATCGTCAAGGAGCGGCTGAATTTGGTCGATGACAGAGGAGTCGGCGACGAGCTGCAGTGTGCCTTGTAGATAGCTGATCTGCCGCTCGTCGAGGGCCATGTAGAACGCCCGGAACACGGCGGCGAATCGGTCGGCAGTCTCCGCGCCTGCCAGCAGGTTGCTGGTGAAAGAGAACGCCACCTGCCGGTCAGCGGCGGCCGTGGGACTGGCCTGTCCACCGCTGCCGGCGGCGGCTGCACCGGATCCGGTACTAGTTGCTGTAGCCGTTGCCCCGCTGCTAGCCGTGCCGACCGCTGTTGTCGATCCCGAGTCGCCAGTGTGGGTTTCCCCTTGGCCGTCATGGGTAGGGGCGCCGCCTCCTTCGGAGGTGGGTGTGGGACTGGGCGCTGCGATTCTCAGTGCTGTGCTGGTCAGGTTGACCTGGCCGGGCGTGGTGACTTCGACGGCGGTGCTGGCGGCATCGATGATGCGCAACAGGCCTTGGCTCACTGCGTCGTAGATGGCCTGTTGGAGGTCGCGGTCGCTCTCGTAGAGCAGTGGCAGGCGTGGAGCGCTGTAGAACGCGGCGCGGATGTCGGAGAGGGTCTTTCCGTAATCCTGCTCGCGCAGGTTATGCAGCAGCGCGTGGGCGCCGAATTGGCCGGCGTCGAAGACCTTGTCTCGATCAGCGAGGCCCTTCCACACGATGGTGCCGTTGAGTGCGGTGAGGGTGTCGTCATCGAAGGTGAGTTGGTCGAGATAGCGTTCGCCGTCGGGGTCGGGCTGAGCGACGTACGCCACGTGTTGATAGGCCCGCTTCAACGCTTTCTCGAGTTGCTCCTTCGCCGCCGTAAGTTCCTTGGTGCCGGTGGCTTTCAATTCGTCGTCGGCCTGTACCTCGGGGGCGGCCAGCGCCTTGCTTCGAGCCAAGTACTCGGCGGCCACGCTGCGCGCGAGGCTGCGTCGCTGCGTGTTCACCACGGCGAACACCGCGCTGCTGGCCCACTGCACGGGCAATTGCTCTGGCCCCTGCGCCAACCCCGTGGCCGCGTGCAACGCTTCTAGTGTGGCGGCCTCGGCGCCGTTGCGAAGACTGAACTGGGCGGGATCTAGCACGACCAGACGGGTGGTAAATGCGGTATCCAGGCCAGCAGTGGACAGCACCTCTGCTGGGGTGCGTGTGGCGTCGGCGGCTACGAACCTGAGTTCACGGAAAGGGCCGGTGCTGGCGAGTTTTTGCGCGAACTCGACGAGTACGGCGTCACGCTCGGACTCGGTGATGGTTCGGCGAATGTTGTTGACCAGCATCCGGTGCGTGAGCCGTGTCGAGAGAAAATAGCGCGCTGGCTTGTTGTTCCCCTGGCCTGGGATGATGTCGAGCGCACTGAGTCCGCGGTCGACGTCAACGAGTTCTGCGACCACCGCGTCGGCGTCGGTGATCGTGTAGGCGACATTCGGAATGCTGCTGGCCGCTTTGACTTCTGGTGCGCTGGCGCCGCGGCCGCGGCCTGGACGAAGAGTTCCGACAATGCTGGCCATGAAGATGAAGGTGGCGGCCCGCTCGGCGGCCCGCGGGTTTGCTTCACTCCACAACAGCGCTTCCCGGTTCAGGTCTTGGCGGCGGGCGGTGCCGCTGTTGCCTGCGTGGTTGACGACCTCGATTTCGGCGAGGCTGCGATAGTTGGCGATCGTGCGTTCGTCCTCGACGAGCCCGCTACCCAGAATCGCCTCGCGCACTGCGGAATCCGACAGCGGGAAATCGCCAGGGCCGATGAGGGTGGGCACCCATTCTCCTGCCTTGCCGCGCTCCTGCTGCGCGTAGACCGTTGCGGCGAAGATCCGGATCGTCGATCGCACTCGCTGGAAGCCGGTGACTTTGCTCCACTCGTCTTTGGCCAACGCCATCAGCATCGGATGAAACGGGTAGCAGGCGACGACTTCTTCGGTCCAGCGGTCGCGCCAGGTGGCTCCGATGGTGTCCCAAACGTTCTTGGTCCACCCCCTGTCTGTGAACACGGCCTCGTACTGGGCTGCGGTGGCCGCCACCACCTCGGCGGCTGGCTCGGAGTCGAACAGACGCCGCCGCAGGATGTCGGCGAAGTCGCCTACCTCGGTAACCACGGCAGGGAAGCCGTTGCGTTCGAGCAGGCGGTTGAGGTCGTCGCGACGTTCCTGTGCGGCTTTCGACAGGGCGGTCTGGTCGGCGTCGGAAGCGATCATCACCATGAGCATTGCCACGTTGGGGACGTCGTTGACGACATCGAGCAGCGCCCGCAGAAATGCCATGTCCTGCGCAGCGAGGTCGGGCTTGTTCGCGCCGTCCAACCCGTTGCCGATGTAGTCGAGCACCTCGTCGACAATGATCAGTACCGGGCGGTTCACCGCCCGGATCGCCTCTGCGATCTTGTGCTTGTCACTCCAAAATGGTTGGTATCGCTCGAAAAGCGAGTAATCCTTTGAAAACAGCCGCCATAGGAACCGCTCGTAGAGATTGACCGCCGGCCCGTCGTATTCCTGAACCGAGGCCCCCGGAGTCATGTTGTCGCACGGCAGAACCACGACGTGCGGACCGCGCAGATCTTGAGCCAGTGGCTGAGCGATCTTGGCCTTCGCGCGGGCAGCCACCTGCTTGCCCAATTCCGTGCCTAGCAGCGCCTCCGGATGCGCGGCCAGATGGAACGCTCCGATGCAGGCGTGCGACTTGCCGCCACCCATTCCTTGATCGAGACGCGTGACGGCGCGGGCCTTCAGGTAATCGTCGCCCCCTCCGATGCGGATGGCGATCTCGGTGAGCAAGTCCACCAAACGCTCAGTGGGGTGCGTGATGTCTCCGTAGTAGCCAGCATCGGCGTAGGGCGGCCGAGTAGCGCCCGCACCGTGGACCGCGGCGAACAACGACATCTGGACGTCGTCGATCTGTCCGGATGTCGACAGGATCTCCTGGCGGATCTTGAGCGCCTTCCACCACGGCGTCACGGGGGTCGTCATGGTGATCCTCCTGGTTGCACTGTCACGAAGGGGTCCGGTCCTCACATGAGCTTGAGCTGGTCGTCGGCATCCTGCCGTCGCAGTGCCGCGGCGGTTCCGGTGGCGGTTGCGGTGCCGGCCGCTGCGCCGATAGCCGTCCGGGTGCGCAGCATTCGGGTCAGGGCCACGGCATCGGGATCGTTGTCGGGCAGTCGGTCGGCCAAGAACTGGGTCGCTGCCCACAGATGTACGTCGTCGGCGTCGCGGCCGGCGTCTGCCAACACCTGACCCATCGCGTCGAGTCCGTCCTCTGACACCCGCGCTAGTGCCAGCGCCACGTCGATGGCCGCCGAGTCGGCGTCGATCTTGGTGGAAAAACGGGCGGCGTCGACGAACTGGACACCGTTACCCGAATCGCGGATCAGATCACGGATTTGCGTGATCTCCAGCGCGGATGCCAAGGTCTGCCAACGTAACTCGGACTTGGCTTGCACCTGGCGTCCGTAGAGACGAACCCACCACAGCGCGAACCGAGTTCGGGCGTCGAAGCTGTCCAGCGGCTGATGGTTGATTTCGACGGCCATGGCTTCCTGCACTGCAGCGCGCGCCAGCGGTAAGAACGTGTAGATGTCGACCGGGTTGCCGCGTGCGTCGAGGACCTCGCTGTAGCGGCCGACGACTTCCATTGCAGGACCGGCGGCGGCCATCAACATGTCCGCCGGCGCCAGGCCCCACCGTTCCCACTCCGGGTACCGGCGGCGGATCTCGGCCTTGAGTTCGGCCTCGACGGCACCCTTTCGTCCCGAGGAGCGTCCTGCGGGTGCGGGTCGGCACGTCATCGTCAAGGTGGTGACGATGTTGGTGAAGCCCACCTTTCCGCCGGGTTCGGTCTTAGCCGGCCAGGCGCCGGTCAACACCAAACCAGCATCGCCGATGGCGGTCAGCAGCCGCTGCCATACTTCGGGCTCGCCGTGGCCGAACACGATCGTCACGATGCCGTCCTCGGCGACCACCCGCTGAGCCTCGGCGAACGCCTTGGTGATCAACGTGTCGTAGTGCTCGCGGTTTCGATGATCGTTGTTGCTGGTGCCGCCCTTCTTGACGATGATCTCTTCTTGCTTCTCCTGCACGCCCAGTTCGTGCGCGGTGAAACCAATCTCGGGCCACGAGGCAGCCAGCGCCCGTTTGATCCACACGTAGAACAAGTCGCTGGCGTCGCTGTAGTCGATCATCGCGTCATAGGGCGGGTCGGTGACGACAGCGGAAATGCTGCGGTCGCGGAACGGCAGACTGACCGCCGACCCTCTGCGCACGTCACACGGGCGTCCGGTGGACGGCGGCATCGTCGCCTCCAGTGCGCTCAACGTGCCACCGGCCACGGAGTCCCAGCTGCCGGGTCCGTCGGCCAAGCCGACCTCGAAGTAGTCGAAAGAGAAGTTCAGGCTCGATTCGGTCGCGAACACGTCGTTGACCTTGTTCAGCTTCGGATCCAACGTGCAGCCGCGAGTGGCGCGGCGAATCTTGCGCGCCATCGCGGCAGCGCAGTAACCCGTCAGTGCACGCACGTAGTCGTCGCTGTTGCCATTGCCGGCCAGCTCGCGTCCGATGTCGCCGATCACGCGCGCCAGCGTCACGAACGACAACGTTTGGCGGGCATTCATCATCTGGCCGTAGGTGCGCGTTCCGTACACCGTTGCCTGTACGGTCCAGGTATTGCCGGCTGGGATCTGCTCGTCAGGCACCGCGGCCAGGAAGGGCCCGAACCGCGGCTGGTCACCGACCGCAGCGCCAGCCGCGGCGATCGCGTCCAACTCGACCGGATCTAAAGCACGATAGGACTTGCCGACGTCGGCATCGAGATCGGCTGCCAGCAGCGGCGCGTCGTCACCGTGACCTTCGGCCAGGATGCGCATCTGCAGGTGGCGGTCGTGCGCGTGACCGCAGAAGGGGCAGACCGCCAGCCGGCCGTTGCTGTCGTACTTGCTGCGACCAGGGGGCACCTGGCGCGTTGGTGCACGCTGCGGCTCACCGTCGTGCACCACGACCGACCAGGTGCCAGAAGCGTTGTCGGTCTCGATGTAGTAAGCCTGTCCGGGATCCTCGAACGTCGTCTTGGTCTTACGGTTTCGCCGAGTGCTGGGCTGGCGCAAATTAAGTCGGCCAATCAGTGGGAATGGCCGCGAGCATTCCTGGCACGGCATGGTGACCGCCCACAGATAGCCCCAGGCTTGGCGGCCGCCTACTTCGGGGTAGAACTGCGCGAGCGCCTCCTGGTGCCGAGCGGAGACCTCGCGGAACACCGCATCGACGTCACCAACGAGCCGCGCCCGCGTTCCCAACAGCGTCTGGTCGAACGGAAGTGCCGGCTCGTCCTCCCAGTTGCGAAACGGGAAATCGGTGAGCAGCCGCGATGCCAGCACCGCCACCGGGCTGTAGTCAATCGCATAGGCAGAAAGACCCAGCCGAGCCGTCTCCAGCGGGATCATGCCGCGGCCGCTGAACGGATCCAGCGTCGAGACCGGCGAGGCGTGGCTTGCAGTAATTTTCTTGTTCACTGCGTCGACTGCGGCGAAGCGGCCCTCCATCGCGTCGCGGACCAGCTGCTGCAAGTCATGCTGTTCGGCGGGGTCATCCGGCCACGGCAGCAGTGAGCATATCGTGGCCGCCTTGGCCTGCGCGGTGGGCCGTTTGGCGAACCAGGTCATGATGCCGACCTCGGAATTGCCACTGCCCCAACCGGACTGACTGTACGCGCTGACCTCCGCGCACGGGAACCACCGTTCGATCATCCAGGTCATAGGTTGCTTCCCGGTGCATTCTTCAGACTGCTGCCCGGAACACGGAAGATAGCGTCACCGGTCATGTCGGTGGAGAACAACGTGGCGGGGTCCTCGTAGGCGCCGAAGAACCGACCGACCCCATCTGCGCACTGGTCGACGACGTACAGCCAATAGTTGCGGCGGTGCTGGGTGGCGATGAGCACTTCGTTACCCGTCATCCGAATCCCGTTGCTGGCGGCGCTATCCAGCACTCCCTTGACCTCGACGTGACGGATTTGGTTGTTACGGCGAGCTTCCAGGTCGTAGCCGCGACCCTCCGTGTGCACGTCTTCGACGACCCAGCCGTCGTCGACCAACAGCTGGTGGACGTGACTCATCGACACCATTTCGGCGTCGATCTCGGCCTGCGTGCTGGCGTCGGCGGCTGCCACCACCCGGATCCGACCCACCAATTTCGGGTCGGTCAGCTGCACGTCGGTGAGACGTTCCAACTCCGCGATCCGCGCCGACGTCTGGACCTGGAACTGCTTGCGAAGGGCCACTCGAGTGTCACGGTCCTCTATGCCTTCGGTCAGATTCAACGGGAGGTTGTTCAGATCCCGCCGCGCCTGCCCAAACCAGTCGGTCCGCACCTTCCGGTGCTCTGTCACCGTGGTGTCGGCGACCGCCCGCGCCGCCTCGTGGGCGCGTCCCTCGCGGGCGGGATGTGCTGCTGTGCCGGAGATTTCGGTTGGCACCAGGTTGGCCAACGTCTCCCACCGCACCGCACGGGCGTTGCCGCTGTCATCGACTTTCACCAGCGTCGCCCACACACTTGCTCGTTTGCCGTCGCTCTCGGTCATGGTCGCTTCGTAGGCGTACAGGTCATACGGCGTCAGGCTGCTGGGATCAGCGGCCGCGCCCGATTGGTAGAGGTCCTCGGCCAGTGCGCGGTCGGCCAGGGCGATTAGATCGGTGAACGCCGGCTCTCCCGGTCCCAAAGTGACGGTGTCACCTACGTCGATGCTCTCTTCAGCGGCGCGTATTGCCTCCCCGCTGGTGGCGATGTGCGCATCGGTGCCACCTCCTAGCGATGGCGGCAGGGTCTGTCCGACCAATGACAGTCGGCGAAACCCTGGCCCCGCCGCGGTGGGCGCGGCCAGCAGCACTCCGGCAGTTGAGAGCCGATCGAGGTACGCCTCCACAATCGCGGGATTAATGCGCGCGAACAGGTCTCGTTGCAGCAGTGTCAGCGCTGCAACGGCATCGACCTGGCTGGCCAGCCGACGCTCGTTGTCGCGAACTTGGCGGGCGACGCGGGTCAGCTCCTGGGCTTGCACCGCCCGAGCGGCGTCGATCGCGGTCTGCTTCTTGGCCTCGTCGTTGCCGTACAGGTCAGTCAACCAACGGTCGTAATCCACGCCGGTGATCTCGGCGACCGCCGAGAGGCTGTCGAACATCTGCCCGTGCAACTCATTGGCCGCGGTGACGAAATTGTCGAGCAGACGCAGCAGTGTCTCCCCTTCACGGGTGTCGGTGGCCACCAAGTTGTACAGATAGACCTCCCGGAGCTGTCCCACCCGGTGGATGCGGCCCATACGTTGCTCTAGCCGCACCAGCGACCACGGGATGTCGTAGTTCACCAGGACGTGCGCCGCCTGCAGGTCGATACCCTCGTTGCCCGCGTCGGTGGTGACGATCACTTGAAAGTCGCCGCGCATGAACGCTTTTCGGACCTCATCGCGATCCGGCTTGCTCTGCCGGCCCGAGTACATCTTCGCTGTGTAGCCCTCGGCGCTGAGCCGCTCGGAGATCCACTGCGCCGAATCGGCGTACTCGGTGAACACCACGGCCTGTTCGCCGTTGCCCGGAAGGATCGCGTGCTTGGAAAGGCAGTCTTCAGTCAGGCGCCGCCACTTCGAGGGCAGCCACGCGGGATCGGAGAGGGTGGCGTCGATGCGGTCGGCCAGGGCCTTGATCGCCGTGCGCTCGGCGCGCGTGGACGTTGATCCGGTGTGGATCACCTTCGCCTCGTCGACTTCGCTCTCATCGCCGTCGCCGCTACTCTCGGCGATGAGAGCGGCCTCGGCCTCACTCATCTCTCCCATGTGGGTGGAGCGTCGCCGCAACGTTTCGGCCAACGCATACAGGCTTGACGCGGCCCGCTTGCCGTACACCATCCTGGCCAAGGGTTGCGCCGACTGGGGGAAGAACTGCTCCACCATGTCCAGCGCGGCCTGGTAGTAGGCGTACTCGACTTGTGAGAGGGCGACGCTGTGGTTGTGGGCGGAGCGGCCCTTGAACAGCCGCGTCTTGCCGTCGTAGTCGACCAGATCCTCTTTCATTCTGCGAAGGAAGTGGATAGGGCCTGGCCGAAGTGCCGACAGCGCGACATTCGGATCGATGCCAGGATCGGGATAGATGGCAGGGTCGACCAAGTGCAGCAGGTGCCGGAACAGCCATTCCTTGCCGCGGTGCGGGGTGGCGGTCATCAACAGCGCTCGCGGGGTGTTCTTGGCCAGCAGGCGACCCACCTGGTGGAACCCAGCCGCGGTCGGAGTCAACCGGTGCGCCTCGTCGAACACCACCAAGTCCCACCCAGCCTTGTCGGGTCGCAGCGCGTCCTGAACGGCCGGATTGACCGCAGCCAACTCGAGCGAGACCACCCACAAGTCGTTGGAGTTCAACGCATCTTCACGCACCGTCGCCGAGGTGATCTGCCGCAGACCACCACCGAGTAGGCGTGAGAAGTCGTCGACCCACTTCGAGGCCAAGTTGGCGGGGCAAACGATCAACGCGCGCCTCACCAAGCCGAGCCGCTGCATCTCACGTAGATACAGGCCAGCCATGATGGTCTTGCCCGTGCCGGGTTCGTCGGCGAGCAAGAATCGCAGCTGAGGTTGCGGCAGCATCGCTCCATACACCGCGGTGGTCTGATGGGCATACGGCTTGAGCGGCATCGACGCCATCGCGCTGGACTCGGCGTTAGTTGCCGCAGCATCCATCCACTGCGTCCACATCGCTGCCAGCACCCGAGCCGAATCTCCGTGCCCATCGCTGACAAGCTTGCGCACGGTCGCGGTGTCGCCGGCGGCGAGGTTGATCTCGTGTCGGCGGTCATCGTCGTCCACGAGGATCAAGTCCCAGGAACCGTCGGAATCACCGGGAATGGCGTAGCGGATTGTCGCGAACTCTGGCATGCCAGCGGCCTGAACTCGCACCCGTTGACCGCGGTCAAACATCACGACCAACCTCCCCTGGGGTGCCGCCTCCCTCGCTGGAGGACTCCCATGCACGATAGTTGCTGCGCTCATCACGCACGGGTGCACGCGCCGTCTTCGTCGACCCTCTGCACGCTCCACTCTGTCACCCGACCCAGACGAGCCTGCGGAGCCGCAGGGAGCGGCACAGACGCGTGTCCATCCATCGACCTAGCATCCCCGGTACCGCAACACGATGGGCCGCATGACCAGGAGGTCTACTCGACTCCGAACGTCGGCGCGCCGGCGCCGCTGACAGGATGAACCGATGACGATTCCCGCGGTGAAGCTCGGCATCCAGTCGGTCGGTGCAGCGGTGAGCTCCTGGTGCAGTACCAGCTGCTCAAGCTGGGCATCGGCAGCGCCGCCTCACTGGTGAGCACACCCACGCATGTAGGGCGGATCGACACGACTGCAACTGCTCGCCGGTGCACGCGCCGCCGACGACGTAAGCGCTTGAGCACCGCTATGTGCGATGTCCAAGGGGTGCAGCGGTTATCGTCAGCGCATGTCGACATCGGCCGCAATCGTTATCGCTGGACAGGAGCGTTCCATTGGGAAATGCGTCGACGAGCTGCGGCACTATCCAGGCCGGACGATCACCCGCTATGACCTGCCGGGCCCCGGCGACCCCACGACCCTTACCCGTGACGAAGTGGCCCGCACCCATGCTGTGTATTCACGGGTATCAGAAAAGGAACTCGTTTGGTTTGTCGAACGCGCGACGAGCGCACCGTGGCCGCCAGTCGACGCCGATCTCCGACGCGCGGAACCGAACATCCGAAACGGCCTCTACGACCAGCTCGAGGCCTTCTACCGGCACTTCGAAAAGGACGCACCGAGCAGGGTCGCAAGATCGAAGATCAGCAAAGTGCTCCACATCAAACGGCCTAAGGCGTACCCGATCCTCGATTCCAAGGTGACCAACGTCTACCGCCAGGACGCCGAGCAAGCCGTCGAACGCTATCCCCGCCTGAAATATCAAAAAGCTGCCTACTGGGTTGCTATTCGTGACGATCTGATCACCAACACCGAATCCGAGGCGCTCGCGCAGCTGCGCGCCGCGCTCGGCCACGAGGGCACCCTAGGCGCAAACCTCAGCCGCATAACAGACTTGCGGCTGCTCGACATGCTCACCTGGCATTGACTCATGGAACCGTTTGTCCTTCATGCCAGCGACACTGCCGTCGAGATCTGGTCGGGGTATCGCATCCAATACGACGGCGAGGAGCGGCATCATTGGCAGAAGATGCTCAAAGCCAAGTTGAAACAGGCATTGATTGACCTGGCGATTTCGCCGGGCGTCCCCTTCGTCGGCTACTACGACACGACGAATCCGGCCATCGCCGACACCGAAAATAGTCTGTTCACCAATTTCCGTGAGTCCATGCCGAAGTGGGCCTGGGTGCGCTTTGAGCACGGCCCAGCCGCTCCCCCAGCACCTCCCATCCCCATCGATCTCATCGCCGGTCACCTGCACTACTACCGCTATTCAGTCGGCACTGAGTGGACCCGCTGGCAGCCGGACCAGACGGTCGCGCGCTGGCAGCGCATCCCCCGCCGATTAGCCCTCAATGGTTCCGCGCGGCCCACGTGGTATGCCCTGCGCGAGGCCAACGCCAACGGACTGATCTCCTTGTCCGAACGCAATCTCGATATCCAGGCGAACTTTGGACTTCGCCTGACCGTGCACGCCACCAAACATGGCCCCCACAACGCGGTCTCGTGCAGCGAAGAACTCATCGACGGAACGATCGCGGCATTCCACGACGACCGGTACACGGACGCGCTGGCGTCCGCCGCCGCACCGAAGTTTCCTGGCATCACGACAGACGAGCTTCGCCGCGCTCTCGACCATCCGGTGGGCCCGCTTATCTCGAGCCCGGCCATCCGCGTGACGCGCGGGGGTATCCAAATCAGTCCGGCGGACGAACATTGCCGCGTAGGCGAACTCATCATCCGAGCCGACTCAACGAGCCCATGGTCAGAATTGAGCGGCGAGCTGTTCACCATCCGCCGCCGCCAGGTCAGCCCCGCCCGGTGTGAGTGACGCGCGCTGTGCGCGGACCCCTAGCTAAATAGTCAGCCGCCGCGCGAGCAGGAATACTGGGGAATCGAATATGGCAAGTTACCAGTACAGTCCGCGATATTGCGGAATATGCTGTACTCCCACGCAATTCATTACCGTGGGTTTGAGCGCACTGTAATTCACACTGCCGCAGCGACTTTGAATCCGTGCGTTTTGAGTGTGAGTCCCCAGGGTGTTTCATCAGATGAATCAGACCAGCTGGACGACCGGTCACACGCGGGTCACCAGCCCCGATTCCCCGCCGGCTAAGGCCGCCGGTCGCCCTCGGGGCGCACTGATGGGATTCGTCGGTATCTCGATGCTCATTGTTGAGCAGCCCCTGCGCAATAACTCTGCGGCCTTAGCCGCAGGAAAGCAGCGCGCAGCCACCGCCTTTCGCTGCGTCTACAAAGAAGGAGACCAATATCTGGTAGTTCTCCTTGAGGTAGTCAAGATCGTCGGCTGCCCACGGGGTGGGCTGCACACCTTCCTGATTCATCCGTTCGGGGCTGAAATATCGCGCCAGTGTGTCGAATCGCGTCGCGGCCAATTGCGCTGCAATGGTGGCTACTTGGTCCGCCGATAAACCGAAATAGATCTCACCGTCTTGGGTGGGGATGGGCTCACCGGGCATTCGTTCGGGAGCGAGATTGATCGGCACGTCGGCGGCAGACAGCAGGAACTGGATGCCGTCGATCGCTTTGTCCACCGAGCCGCTCGGTCCGTCGCCGGGTAACGGCCGCCAGAGAATGCCCCTGATCTGTTCCGGGTCATCGATCACCTGGACCAGCTCAGCGCTGGTCAACTTCGTAAAAGTCACCGTCATGCCCACGTTATTTGGCCTTCCACCTGTCTGCCCCTCTGATCAAGAGTAAAAGCTACGGCGGGACGCTGCGCCTGAGAATCGATCACACATGCGGGCAACTCTCGCGCGAGGCGACCGCATCGCTGAACGATGTTGATCGCAACTGCGCGACGCACCATGGTGGCGGGAATATGCTCGACCGCTATGGGTCTCAACCTAGATACGAGAGCGTCGTTTCGACGCAGCCACCGCTTGGACAAACTCGTCGAAGCGATTTTTCACGCCTCCTCGACTACCACACCCGAGACCCATTGGGTGGAGTGGAAAAGCACCCTGGATTTCTCCAAGGCCAAGGACAAGGTCAGCGCCGCCAAAGCGATCATCGCTTTCGCCAATCGCGACCCGGTGAACGCGGCCCGCGAGTGCGGGGGCGAAGGGTACCTCGTTGTGGGCGTTTCGCCTGACGGCGTGCTCGACGGCGTCGCGGTACACGACGCGGCCGACCTCGCCGCGATGCTGCGAACCTACGTCGACGGACCACACTGGGACGTCGACTACGTCGAGTTCCGCGGGCAACACGTCCTGATCATCACGGTCGCACCACCGCAGCCCGGCGACCGGATCCACTCCCTGGTCAAGGACTACGAGAGCTACAAGTCCGGAACTGTGTTCCGCCGCGGCATTTCCGGCTCCGAGCCGGCAACCCATCGAGAGCTCAACGAACTGCAGAACCGGCTCCTGCAAGACCCCCCGGTCTCTGACAGCGACGCGTTCGACGAGGCAATCAGCAGCGGCAACTACCGTTTGACCGGCCGGCTGCTCCGCAGCGCCGCCCGTGGTGTGATCGACGCATGCAGCGACCCTGAACGATTCCCACCCGGCTTCGCTAGTCGTGTGCCGACGGAGCAGATCATCCAATACGTCGAGATCGCTGATGGCTACCGCACGGCCGCAGCGCCTTTGCTTCCTCTCGTCATCGAAGGCTGTCGCGTCGAAAGCGCTTTCCTTGAAGTCGAATATCGACAGCTCATCACGGCGCTCGCCGAGCCGAGACCGCTTGCCCAACAGAGCGGTTCGCTCATCACGAGTGTCCGAAACCAACAGCTGGAAGCGTTGGCAATGCTGCCAGCCACGCTCACGATGTACGCCGGCACGATCGCGGCAGTTGAACACGAGAACTATCGCGCCGTCCGCACTCTGACCGTCGATGCCACCGTCGATTGGTCCCTTTTCACGAACCGCAAGGTGGCGGTCCTCGATAAGGCTGGCCCCTGGGAGATTGTCGGCCACGAGCGGCATCTCGGACTTGCCCTACGTGCCGCCCAGACAGGCGCACTCACCAAACAGCTGCTGGAGGACCTCGCAGCGGGTCGACTTCCGCGCCGACCGGTCTACCCAGTCTCGGATTTCTTGTTCGATGCGCTGCGGTCGTACTTTCCCGACCGCACCGATTCCCAGTACATCCGGCTGTTCGATGCCGCCGAGCTCCTTTTCGCCCTTGTTGTCAGCGATCTGGCGGCTCAACGTAACCCAGGCCTCCTCGACCAACCCTGGCTGGGGCTGTTCGTCAAGCACGCGGCCGAGAGCTACCCCTTCGAGGAGACCGAGGTGGCGCACATGTTGATGGACGCGCGAAGCGCGGGCGACCAATGGCCACCCCTAGAAGCCGGTCTGTTCGGGGGATCAAAGAAACGGCTACAGGAAGCCGCAGACACCGTGTGGACGGCTACTGTGGCGCAGCTCCGCCGCGGATCTTTCTGACCAGCTAGTCGCGAGGATGCCTTCGATAGACACTGACTGCCCCGTGCTGGCTCGATGGCGAAACGGCCAGTCGTCCTGAGTCATGCGACGCAGACCGAATACGCGAACTGCGCTGAGACTGTTCCGGATTCCGCGGTCCCCATCGGCTGGCCACAACCGCTGACGTGGCGGTGGCACGATAACAGTCATGGATGAGAAGGTGCCCACTGTCAGCGTGCGGCTGTGGCGTGCCGACGCGATCGTCTTGGCCGACTGGCTGGCCCATACTGATCTGAACACGGTACCGGTCACCCATCCGGCGCAAAAGCAGGCGCTGGCAGATCTTTTGAGCCGATTTGAATGGGCTGCCGACGAGGACGTGACCGCGGCAACTGCCGAAGAGATCGCGGCAGCCCAGGCCGAAGTGGTCCGCGATATGGGTTGGTGACACACCTGAGCGGGCTGGGCACTCGCCCCAGCACGGTCAGGTAAACGATCTGCACATCGCCAGTCCGCTCACTGCGGCTTCTGGCGTACGTGTAGACCGCCGCGCTCGTCACTACCTCGAGGCGGCGCGGTAAAACTCCGAAAGCCGGGCGGCGGGGCGATATCGTCTGAGGCGGGGGAACCATCGCTGGTCGTTATCCGAGATAGGTCAGGGGCTTTCACACGACATGACACCTGCAGGCTACCCCGATCGCGCCAGACTGGTGGACAACGTGGTGCTGCGGCGAGCCGTGGCAGCGTTCGCCGCCCAGCCCAACCAACGCGGCGCGGTTGAGGTGCTGCGGTTGTGCATGTACGGGGAGGTGCTGTTGGACATCACCGGCTCTGACGCATTGACCGGTGAACCGTTCGCCACGGGCTCGCACTTGCAATTCCGGGGCGGCACTGGCCCCAATGGCGGTTCGGCGCTGTTCTGCTACACCCGCAACGAGGAAATCGCCCGCCTGCACCCGCCCGGTGCGACCACCGCGTCACTGGTTCAGCCGGCCATCGGGGCGCTGGAGCTGGCCCGAAGCCAGGGCAACGCATGGCTCTACATTGATCCGGCCGGGCCCACATGTGCCCTGTCAGCCCCCGAGATTGATTTCGCGTTGCGCAACGGCAACAACGAGCGGCTCAAGCAGGCCCTAGCCGACCACACCGACGGGAAAGCCGACAGGCAGGCCGTGGTGCAGGTGCTGCGCGACAACGGCCCTATGGTGCTGGCCGGCGATGATTCGCGCGGCGGAGTGGGTGTTCGCATCACCACACATCCGAACGGCACGACGAGCATCTTCGCCTTCACCAGCGCCCCGGAAGTCCTGGCCTTCAACCCTGCCGACGCGGCCATATCGCTGACGATCGAGCAGGTGGTGCACATGGCCCGCGAACAGGGGCACACCGGGATCGTCATCAACCCCGCCGGCCCGTTCCTGTGGGTTTCGTTGGCCGAGCTCCTCGGCGAATAAACGCGGTTGGGAGTGAAATCAGCTGTGCTCCAATGCAATCAGGGCTACGGAGATACGGCTGTTAAACACCTGGGCGTAGGCGCCAAAGCTGGCCGGAAGAGCGACCCGACGTTGTTTGCAAAGGTGCCCATGCTTGTGGTCAGCTACCGTGCCTGGCCGACGTCATCGACGACAAGTAGCGCACCGACCGCAGCCAGTCATCCACCGTCTGTCAGATTGCCGATGGTGGTCGTGGTATCAGATGTGGCGATGAACCCGGTGTAGGTCTGTCCTGAGCCGATTCGGCAGGCCAGTGCAATCGTGTCGGTCCATACGCAGATTGCGTCGTCGAATGCGTATGCGGTGTTCTTGGGTAGCAGGTTGAGCGGGTGGCCTTCGAACTCGGGCTTACTGCCAGGGCTTGGGTTTTCAACGCTGGTGAACTTGATTGGGCTGACGACGGTGCCTGATTCGAACAGGCTCACTGTGTTCGCTCCTCCAGGGGCGCTAGCGAACGGCCCGGTGCAGTTCATCGCATACATCATGCGGTGATTGGATGACGTGCAGTACAGGCCGCTGGGTGTGCGGAAGCCGCGCACTGAGTAGGCCAGGCCGGGGCGCACCGTGTAGTCGCTCTCAGATGCCTTTGGGTAGGAGGAGAAGTCTGGGGCGGCCGGCGCAGCCTGCGCGGCGACCGCCGGGACCGTGGCCAGCATGGCCAGCAAGCCCGCGACCGCCTGGCCGATCCGATTCATGACATCCATTATCCCTGCGCCCCGGTGGTGAACGGACGCTTTTTGATGGGTGAGGACGCCAACAAATGCCTACCGTGATATACGCCTACAGCACAGACTGGATGAATGAACTGGCATGCTCAACCGCCAGGCAGGCCACTGAAGGGGAGAACGCGCGTGAAAAGGACCCGCCTATATAGCCCAGTGTTCTTCGCCGTGATGGCTGCGCTATGCCTGATCCTGTTCGTGGTAAACGTCATCCACGGCACGTGGCTGGGCTTGATCAGTACCGGAGGCCTCGCGGTGTTGATGGGTTACCGGGCGTGGTCCGGCAGGCGCCGCACCAACCAGCAATAGACCTACAACGCAACACCGCTGCTAAAGCAGGCAAGCACGTGGTGCTGACCCGGACTCGCGGGCGACCTTAGGACATTTCCCCTGCCAAAACGCACTGCGTGGTGTCGTTCACGCGAGCTACACGCGCTAACCGCACCGACTTGTGCGTGATCAGCAAGTACGTTGGTCGCGTGGTCGCCAACAGTGTCCGTAGACGCAGGATCGCTCGAGGGTTGCTGGCGCTGGTGTGCGTGGCTGCGGCGGCCGCAGGCGGGGTCGTCGCGTGGCGCATCGATGAGCGGGCACAACCGTGTTGGAGTGTGCGGCAATTCATCGAGTTCAACCGCGATACGCAGGCCTCGCTGAAAGCCAAGACGCGGTTCGCGCCGCCCGGCTCGTACGAACCAGACGTGGTACCGGCTGCCGGCGACTACCAGGCCTGGCTCGACGGTCTGCAGCAGCACGCCGGCCAGGTGACCGCACCCGAGCTGTCGGCGCACGCGCAACGAGCCGCGGCGCTGGCGCGCGAATTCATGAAAGATGCCAACCAGATGAACGCCGAACTGGACAAACAAGATCCCTTGAAACCGCAACTGCCACCATCGGCGAAGGCGGCAGGCCAGGTTAACCGCGAGTTCGGCGACGAATTGGCCACGCTGGCACGCGCCTGCCCGACCTGAGCGCGCCGCCAGCCACTCGCGCCTCTCTACTGCGCCGAGTGACGAGGCGATGCGATGTGTGAAGCGGCCGGCGGGAGGCCGACACCCCGCTCCCCTACCCCTGCTGGGCGCGAGCGCGCGACGACGCAAGGAGCTCCGCTCGTCGCCGATAATGGTGAGGGTGACGGGCTGTTCGAGTAGCGCCGCGCTACGGCTGATGAGCCGGCGCCGGCTGTGGCGGTTGTGCCTGCCGGCTGTGGCGTGTGTGGTGGCGGCGACTGGTGCGTGCGCTGCCCTGGATCGTAGCTCCGAGGCCCGCCACCTTCAGGCTGAGATAGCGAAGATGCCTGGGGTCGACAGCGTTAACCCCGGCTATATCAACGATTTTGAGAACGGCGCGGAACTGAAATTGGTGGTCACGATGCCTAAGGCAAGCGAGGACCAGATCGCCGCGGTCGCCTCGCGCATCACCAGCATCAAAGGCAGCGATTTCGACGGCTACCGTCAGTCCTGTGATTTCGTCGTCGGCGATGAACTTGAGGTGATACGCGGCGCGCAGCTCGACCCCGCCCAGATCGTCGACGACACACACCGCTTGCGCGAACTGAGGACCCGCGTCCCGCGCTCGGCAATCCAATGGTCGCGTGACGGTACTAGTTCGCGGCTCGAGGTATGGGATGTCGAACACACCAGCGACGTCTTGACCGCAGCGTTGGCGGCCGTCAAGCCCGAACCGATGACCGTCTATATCCGTTCCGCCGAACCGACGAAGTACCCGACTTGGGAAGTCGGCGTTCCGATCAGCGGCGAGCAGCGCGCAGCGATCGATGCGTTGCTGTCGCGGCTGGTGCTGCCGGTCTATTACGTTCGCATCGACAGCGCGAAGATCACCGAACTATCGGCATACATCACCGACACTGCCCGGGCCTACGGTGACCTCAAATCAGTAATCTCCACGGTGGCGCCAACCAAACAGCAACCGTTGCAACTGGAGTGGCACCTCATGGTCGAGCCTGACAATTTTCACCAGTTCACCGGCTCGCTGACGGTGCCGAGCTGCCCCCAAGACACAGGGGCCCCCAAATCCCAAGCCCCTCAGGGCAATCAGACCGCGGAGGCAGCCGCACTGCAGCGGCAACTGCAAAGCGCCTTCACCGCCTGTTGATACTGCCCTGCCCCGCCCCCGCGCCTGTGGCTGTTTCGGCTGAGCCTCGCCGGAGTTATGGCGCCGAGTCGAATCCCCACGCGATCGCACGCGCCAGCGAATGCACATACTGCTCGCGA
The DNA here is from genome assembly GCF_059813315.1 of Mycobacterium sp. NGS11. Classification (NCBI taxonomy): domain Bacteria; kingdom Bacillati; phylum Actinomycetota; class Actinomycetes; order Mycobacteriales; family Mycobacteriaceae; genus Mycobacterium; species Mycobacterium sp. NGS11. Next base: position 30,500 of record NZ_JCALEJ010000031.1, on the reverse strand, counting down.
ACGAGACGGTCGCGGGTCATGATGTGATACGGGTGCGGAGGAAACAACAGACACGGCTCCCCAGGGTGATCGTCACGGCGGGCCCGCGGCACCCGGAAAGGCCAATTCAGCTCCCGCGCCTCCGGATATACCTGCACCAGCGCCGCTTTCGCGAACTTGCCGACGCCGATCACCAGCCGCGGACGCACAATATCTCGCAGCTCGCTCTGCAAGAACGGCAAGCAGTTCGCGCTCTCGTGCGGACGCGGATCGCGATTCCCGGGCGGATGACAATGCAGTGAGTTCGTAATGAACAAATCGGCCTTGGCGATGCCTGCGCGCTGATAACAGCGATCCAGGATGCGACCACTACCTCCGAGGAACGGCTCTTGCGCCTTCATGCAGCCCCGGCACAGTGCCTCCCCCACGATCGCCACCGGCGAATCGACCGAGCCAAAACCCGGTGCCGATTCGGTCACGCCTGGCTCATTCAAACGGTCCGGGTCAACGCATTTGCGGCACGCCTTGATCCTTCGATCGAGTGCGGCCTTCTGCCGCTGCCGGGCATCCGCTGTCACCGCACCCACCGGTCCCCATCAACCTCAATCGCAACCACCACTGGCGCGACGCTACCCACCGCGCACCCTCCCAGGCAGGAAATCGGAATGTTCACCGACCGACGCTGACCGGGTGCGGCAGACTGGTCCGCCGTGCGGGTACGTTTTTTCCAGCAGCCCTGGTGGATCCGCTGGCTGGCCGACTCGGTTTTCATCGGGGCCATGCTGCTTGTGTTCTGGTGTGTGTATGTCACACACCCTTTCGAGCGAGCCGCACCAATCGTGCTTGCCCTGGCCCTGGTGGGCTTCAGCGCGGCGGCCGGAGCGGCGTCAGCCCTGGGCCAGCGTCCCGCCCGTGCGGCGTACACCGAAGCGCTGCGGGGACTGAATCAGGCCGAGCGTGCCGAGGCGGTTCGGGCATTACGTGAAGGTGCTCTGCCGGCCCGTCATCGGGTGTTGGCCGGCGCGATCCGCTGCGGCGCTGTCGTTGAAGCCTATTACCAGCGGGCCAGCCGCGGCCGAACCACGCAACTGATCTCGGCGGCCCTCCTTGCTGTTGTCGGGATCGTTTCCGTCTTCCTCAGTGACCCGCGCCGCGGCACCCTGTGGCTGTTGATGGCCGCGCTGTTCGCCGCGCAGACGGTGCGCCGCGAGCGTGTGCGCACAAAGCTCAACACCCACCTGGCGCAGCTACTCGCGGCCGCCGACCGCTCCCCCGAAATCAACGCCGACGACATCGCGCCCCCACCCCTACCGCGGCGCACCAGCTGGCAAATCGTTTTGTTCGTCGTCGTAGTGGGCGTGGCGAGCATCGGCTTCACCCGATTGGCGAATCATCCACGCCGAGACTGCCGCGCCGCCGACGCCGCGGTCAGCTTCTTAGCCGACAATTCCGATCTGACCAATCTGCAGCTCATAGTGACCGGCGGCCCCGATTTACGCGCCTACCAACATTGGGCCGAGCAGCTCTCCCACTTCGCCGCCCAGGTCTCAGCTCCCGACATCGAGCCTCACCTGCGTGCGATGGCCGATCGCGCCAGCGATGCGGTTTCCCTTGTCGCCCAAGCCCGTACCTCCCCGCCGCCGCGCCCGGTTATCGACTTACAGAGCGCCTACGGGCAGGACATGCTCGCCATCATCGACCAAGAACGTTCCTTGACCGCTGCATGCCGGCCGCGCTGAGCTCTTGACGCCGCGGGCAAGGCGAACGCACCGAGTATGCGCGTGGCATTCGAGCGACGTCCGTACGAGGACGTCGAAATCCTTGCGTCCGTGTGCATTCGGTTGATGAAAGTTCAAGCGATGGCAGCGTTTGGCGACGAGTTCCTCCGGGCTCGGCGCCCGGGGCGTACTGGGAGCAATTTTGCCACGGGTTTCATGGCCCTAAGCCACCTACAATCAGAAATGTGGAGGGTCAGAAAGAGCGCCGCCTCGGACCGATCGGATCGGAACTTCCGCCGTTAGGCCCCTGGTGGATCCTGTTTGACCGGATTCTGGCGGCCTCCCGGCTCAGTCCACCGCGCTTATACCGACTGTTGTGGGGCCTTCAACCTCGCGCGCCGAGACACAGCAAACGAGGACGCCAGACCACGGGGCCCGGGCTGGTCGCGGCCCTAGACGCCCAACTTTTCGGTGGGCCCACCACCAGCCCTTGCCCACAGCGAAAGGTGAGAGAAAACTTCCCCGCTTTCCGGAGCGAACTGGCAAACGGCCCACAACGCCGACATGAGTGAGCGTTCAGTGTCGAAGTGGTTGCCTCGGCATGGACGTCCCGGTCGTGGGCCGTCGCATTCAGCTAGCGCTCCGTCTCGATCTGGCCGATAAGTGCATCAAGGTCGCGGCGAAAGTTGGGCCCGGTGCGCATACGCATGTAGACGTCGCGGTCGATGGCATAGACCCCAGGAATCGGATCCGCCAGGTGGTGTGCCAGCAGCGACTCGTTGGGCTCGGTGTCCAGCTCACCGGCATTGAGCCGACGCTCGAATTCATCGCGAAGTTTCAGCCTGGCGCCATCTTCAGTGTCGGCTATCACGTGCCAATCCGACTTCGGATACCAGGCCTTCCACGACTGATCGTTTTGCCGCTCAACTCGCGGCCGAACGACCACTACATACTCTGGCGTGCCGCTATCCATGGGGTTTCTCCAATCAGTCTGGCCAGTGGCCGCTGATATCGGTCGGGGACGAGAAGATGGCAATGGTTCCATCGGGGAGCAGTTCGCGGCAGGTGAAGCCGCCGCTCGGCCGAGGTAGGCACCACACGATGCCGGTTGGTGGTGTTGGGCCGGTACCGTCGTCGCCACTCGCGTCATCATGTGACTTCGGTGCATCGCTCGATAGGGTCTGATACCCAGCGGCGAGCTGACGCAGCGTCGCCGACACCCCCTGATATTGGGTTTTCGTCGCCTGCAGTTGGCCCTGCATCGCCGACAGATGCTGGTTCATCGCCGCCATGATCAGCTGGGCCCCCGCCGGCGACCGACCTAACGTAGCGGCCTGAGCCCCTACCGCGCGGGCCTGATCACGAATCAACCCCGAGGCCACTCGGCCCTGCTCGCCGATCACACCACCCTGCGCAGCGGTCTGCGTCAACTCCTCATCCAAGCCTGCAGCAGCGGTTCGGGCTCGCTGATATGCGCCAGCCACCCGGGTCACACCACCGCGCAGCCCGCTCACACCCTTCGACGATGCAGGCACCGACCCGCCATCAGCAGAAGCAGGCAACTTGCCGCCCTCACCGCCGGCCGGATACAAGTCATGCGCACGGGTCAGCAGCCGGTCCACACCAGCCACAAACGCCGCAACACTCACCCCTCAAAATTAGCCGGAGCTCTGTCGACAATGCCACGCCCAAACCCACCAAGCTCCGTGCCAGCTCGACGCAGATGTCGTGCATCATGTGCTGGGCAGACGCGGCCCTCCTCCCGGCGCACCGACCTGACATAACCATCCAGGCGGGAGGAAGGGTGCGAGCCGGGCTAAGCACTGAGATTCCCTTCAGTTACTGCCTTAGCGGCGAGTCAACAAAGCCGCCGTCGGGCGGTGGAAGTGGAAGCGGTACAACCACTCCCCCGACGTCGGCCGCATAGTGAGCGGCTTCATCGGACTCGGCGTCGGTGTAAGCGCGCACGGCGGCGGGCTGGCTGGGTACCCGTACCAGCAGAGTGAAGTCAGCGATCTGCACGTCGCCAGTCCGCTTGCTTGGGTTCTGTCGAACGTGCAGATCGGCGCCATCATCGCTCATTGCGTCATTATCGGCCCTGTGCGCACTCTTCGACCGCTTCGCCCCTCACCTCGATCGGGCACGCTAACATCAGTCATGCCCAGCGATCCGGGCCGAAAGGGTCGACGGGTCATTCCAAGGGGTGGGCTAATGACCTGTCCCGGGACAGACGCGCGTTCCCAGACAATCCGGCCCGAAGGCTCCGCGCGCTGTTGTCGTTGGTTTCAGTCGGGCGGTTCCCGAGCTGATCTGAAGAGAGCGTGTCGGTGTGGTCGTGCCGGTAGGCGCTGTCCGCGCGGCCACGATGAGTGCGCGCATCTGCAATGCGATACAGTGCACGGTTACAACGTGTTTCATGCGCGGATAGCGTGTGGGTGTCAAGCGACTTCGCCAACGGGCGATCCAGTCGAATCGAATTCGTTGGTGAGTGTCTGCCAACCGGAGAAGGAATCGATCCTTTTGGCCCGGATCGCTGGGCATGACTGATGTTAGCGTGCCCGCTCGAGCATTAATACCGTCGCAGACAAATCCGGGTCATAGGTGCGCCCGCAGGCGCGGCAGGTGAGAACACCGTTGCGTTTTTGCGTCTCGGCGGGGTTCTCGTGTCCGCAGCCGGCGTGAATACGGCTTAGCCCGGCGGCGGGCACCACCGTGATGGGGACCGCGTCGCGCGTCGCAGCGGCGATGATGGCCTGGCGCAACAGGCCGGGGGCGGCGTGCTCGCGACGACGGTCGATCTCACGCTGCCGGTCGGTAGGTAATGCGCTGCGCTCCAATGCCCCTCTGGTCACGTCGGCGACGTTCGTGTCGTCGACGACGACTCGTCCACACTGGCTGACGAGGGTGTGGGCGACTTGGCGCCATAGATCATCGCGGTAGCCGCGGGCTCGCGAGCGCCCGTGGCCCTGCTGTTGCCACCGCAGTCGATCGCTGCGCCGCCAGGCTTCTAACTGGGTGGCCATCTCGGTTCCGCTGTCACGCCAGTGCAGGGCGAGCGCGGCGAATCGCGCCGGTGAGCGCCACTGTGCCACCGCGGCGGCGGTGAGCTGTTCATCCGGGCGGCCGGGATGGGGTATGGGCCCATGCTCATCAAGCCAGTCGGTGAGCTTGCTGCGGATGCTGTCTAGGGCCAGGTCTCGCGTCGATGCCGTATGGCTGTGGCGCTGCAGTCTGGCTGCGATCACCGCCGGCGCGATGATGCGACCCGAGACGCCCTCGGTGACGGGCACAATGACGTGTGCAAGTCGGCGCGGAATCGTTATCGGTTCGGTGGCACGCCAATGGGCGACCACGGTGCCGCCCTCGCTGGCTTGCCAACCCAAATGTATTGCCACGACGGGACGCTCGCTCCGTTCGGTGGCAACCGCATGGGGTATGCGCGCGGTGATAGATAACCGTGCCCGTAGGTCGGCCCCGACTCGAGTGACTGTCAGTTGCGCGCCGACGATGTCGGCTTCGGCAGGAAGCCATCGATGAGCCTGAACGGGCACATCGATCCATTGTGGTTGGCGGCCAATGGATCCGCAGCGCAGTCGGACGGTGACTCGTCCGGCGCGCCGCTTCTCGGCGCGCGTCATTTCTGCCCACTGTTGCGGTCTGATCCATGGCATGTGCAGGACGTTGTGGTAGCGGCCGGCGGGATCGGCAACCACCAGCGGAGTGCGAGGCGGTCGGCCGGCGGTCCGCTGTAATTGCACCGCGATGGTGCCGGTGCCGTCGAAGCGGTGGTGGCGTAGCGTCGCGGGCTTGTGTTGTGCGCGCTGCTGTTGGATGCGTCGCACCGCGACTTTATGTTGGTCCACGATGTAATTGAATGTCGCCCAAAACAACTGGTCGCCCGTCGGTGACTGACAGTAGCGGCGATAGAGACTTTTCTGGTCGGCGGCAAGCTGCGCCCCTCGGTCCCGACGCCGTTGTGCGGCAGCGTCTTTGACTTCAGCGATGGCGTCGCGTCGGAGCTGGCGCGCAGACCTGAGCGCGGCTCTAGCATCACACAACTGCTGCGCGAGGGGCGAATCAACAAGCTTGTCTCGCGCGGCGATCCGAGCTGCTTTCAGTGCCGCCGCGGCAGATTCAACGCGTTCCTCGGCGGCGGCCACCTGCACTTCAGCGGCGGCTACTGAGGGATACGACGACCAAATCTCCTTTATGTCTTCGTCGTAGGCGAGCTGCAGGCTGACGAGGTCCTCACGCAGATCGTGTGCTAGCCGCAGTTGTTGGCGCAGGATGTCGGGCAGCTGCCACCGGTAATGCACACCCATGGTGTGAACTGTGATCCGCGTCGAGTCTCCAACCTCGACATTGGCGGCCCGCTCTGCCGCCTCTAACTCTCCGTCGGAGGCCACCCACATATCGTTGCACAATGAGCGTCGCGCGCTGAGGCACGGCTGATGCCGCCACGTAGTCGCACACGAAGGCGCCGCGGCCCGACCGCCACGCACGACCGCATCTGATGGTCGTCTCGCGCTGCTTGGCTTTCTTAGACGCGTGGCGAATTCGGGCGGCCGCGACTAGAGGTTGCTGAGAATCGCCGATTTGATGCTGTCACGGGATATTTCGAAGTTGGGAAGGCGTAGCTGTGGCATTGGCCCATTAAGTCAGGCTAACTTTGGTGGGTGAGTATCGCGGCATTTCTGGCGGGGGTCGACCGTATCCTGACGCGCGCGCATAACCTGTATCCCGCTGGTGGGCAGGGCGGCCCGTTTCCGGCCTCGGGTGGTGGCTCGGCTCCTGCGTCACCGGCCGGTGTTGGCGGGTTGCGAACCGGTGTGACGCGGGCCGCCGGCTCCTATCAGCAGGCGCGGACCAGCGCTGCGGGCCTCGACCAGGAGGTGCAGCAGGCGGCCGAGCAGGGCGGCACGATCGGCGCGCAGGGCCGACTCGGGTCCGGGGTGATTCGCGACCAGGCCCGCGCTGTGGCCGCGGCCGCCGGTCCGATGGCCCAGTCACCGGCCGGTGCCCGCCTGGTGATGGCCGCGATGGACCAGCACCTCACCGCGATGCAGGGCCAGCTGCAAACGACGAAGACCCAAAACCAGGCAGTATCGGCGACCTTGCGGCAGACCGCGGCGGGATACCAAACGCTGTCCGATGGCGCCAAGGACTCCCCCGCTGACCCGACGATTCGCGCCGCGGGCTGGAAGCCGGGGGACCCGTTGCCGGCCGAGCCGGCCCCGCCGGGGTTGCCGCCGGTGGCAACGGACCCGCGTAACCCGTTCGTGGGCGATCCTCGTTTCGGATACTGGACCGACTATGTGCCACCGCCGTACACGGGTTCGACGCCGCCTCCGCCGGCCAAGCAGCACGTGCCCTGGGTGGACGGTCCCGAGGGCGGCCCGACCGGCTTTTACACACCTGGTAGGACCTGGATCGGCGACAATGATGCGCCGTTCGCCGCCTATGAGCAGCAGTACAAGTTCCGCATCGCTGGTGAGGACCTGACGTCCTACACCCAGGTGGGTCCGGGTGGTCAGATGCAGCGCTGGGTGGCCTACACCTATGAGGCGCAGGAGTTCCAGAACGTGAAGCTCAACGGGGACATCTGGGTCAAGACGCCGCCAGACGCGAGCACGGGAGGGTTGGGCGGCGTCAGCACCGGCGGCATCGGAGGGATCTCCATCCCGCCCAAGATTGGGCCGTGGCAGCCCATTACCCCGGCGCAGATCGCGACCCTGTCGGCGGCTAACCCGACGGTTAAGTACTACATGCCCGATCCGTGCGGGCAACAATTCACATTCGTCAACGGGACAGCTACCGGGGGAAACGCGCCGGGTCCGATCACCCCGAGCATCATCGCTGGTCCGCCCGGCTGATGCCCGAGCTGACTCGGCCGGCGGCCCGGGATCTCGAGGCTCTGCCCTAGCCTGTCACACCGGATGTCAGGAAACGAGTTCTCGAGTGCCGAGGTCTTCGCGCAACCGGAACATCACCAACGCTTTGGCGTCCTTGAAGCCCTGGCTGCGGGCCGCCTCGTCCAGCTTGGCTCGCGCCTGTGCAGTCATTCGCATTGTGAATTGGGCAGACATCCTGCGGTTTTCTGAGCCCCTGCGGCTCTTGCGCCGTGGCGTCAAATCGCTTGCGCTTGCCTGCTCTGCCACCTGACCCGCCCTCCTGAGGCTTTGACGTGCTCTTTTGCATCTATTAAGTGCATTAGTGCCATTGTATGCCCTCATGCGCCGTTGCGCGGCATTCCGCGCAACGAGTGTCGGGCTATCGGCATGTACTTGATAAGGGCATTCCAGCAGATCAACGGCAATGTGTGGCGACGTGCACGGGAGTACACTAAGGCCGTTGCAGGTGCGTCGCTGGAAGGACTCGCTTCATGGTGATGGGAGGTCATCCGCAGCGCGGCAGGCCCATCACCGGCGTCCCGCAAGCGGCCCGGATGCTGGGCCGCGATGTTCGCACCGTGCGGCGGATGATTGAGTCGGGCGAGCTTGAGGGCGGCGCCTCGCTCGCTCATAAGCGCCGCCAGTGGTTCGTCTACACAGACCAACCTCTACTCCAGACGCAGGGGCGAGCGCCGGCCGCAAGACCAGAGCACGGCGAAATTGCGGCCCTGCGAGCCGAAAACGCCGACCTACGTGCCCGGGCGATGGCAGCCGAAGAGGGCGAGCGACTTCTGCTTGCTGGGCAAGCGACTTTGCGGGATGCGTTGAGGCAAAGTCAGTCCACGCTGGCTGCTGTGATGGCCGCTAATGAGAACATGCTTCGCGGGGCCGACGGTTATCGGATGGCAGCGGATGGTTACCGCGGTGCGGCCGATGAATTCCGCCAGGGCGCTGCCGGGTACGTCGAGGTGGTCAAGCAGGCGCAGGCCACAATCGGGATGTTGGAAAACGTTCTTGAGAGCTATAGCGACACAATCTCTCAGCACATCACCCCCGGCCATGCAGGCGCTTTGAACACCTAAGCCACGTTGTGCCGCGCTGACAAGAATGCAGGGCCCCTCCCCCATTGGCGATCGTTGTTGGCGTCCCGTGGCCGATTAGCGCCTCGTTCCTGCGTCCAACGGCAAAACGGGCGCTCGTCATTTCGTCACTGTGACGCGTTCGGGTGGGCGTCCTGCGACGCCCATCTCCGTACTGCTTTCAATATCGTGTCGGGCTGTCTTCTCGGTATCCTTCCGCAGGTGGCGACACTCGTGGCCCGGCGCAGCGTTCGCGCCAGAGCACGCCACCCGCTGCGCAGTACCGGAGCTGGTCTGCTCAGCCGCTGGGATCAGGCCGCGGCGCCACGTCGCGTCGACTGTCTGCGTTCGCATCTCAGTCCCAGTATGGCGAGGCACCCGCGTTCAGGTGACGAGCACCGTTCGTTTCTTCACTGAGTGTTCTGCCTCGCCCTCCGTGGGCATGAGTGCCTGCGCGACCACTTCGGCGCGGGTGTGCTAAACAATTGTCCGTATTCGGCGTCCAGGGTTGAGCTGACGCTGGTGGCCGCAATTGCGGTCTGGATCGTCTAGGCAGTTCGTGCTCAGGTAAGCATAGGCGCCGCCTTCCTGGCGTTGTGGGATACCTTCGGCACCGCTTCGGCACCCATGTGTAGCGCAATGTACGTACGAGCGGTGGCCTTATGCATAGCCCTCAGCGGAAGCAACCAAGCTGCAAGGCGCGGGTAGGAATCCTGGGCCCGACAGCGGCCACAGCGGTCGCGCGTGTATGGCGAGACGCGTAGGTGCACAGTCATTGCGCCATCTGCCCGTGGGCGGTGGGCATGGTATTGCCCTAGGTATGCGTCTAGGTATTGGTGACAACCTTCTTCTAGGTATGCGGCGCAGGTCCGATACGCCCTGTGTGATGGGTCTTTACGGACGTTTGAAAGGGCAGGCCTAGCGCCAATGGGGGCGGTGGTGCACTGGGTGCGGAGGCGGGGGTGAGCTGGACCGACACTCTTTCTGTATGGAGGACTACTGCCATGCGACTGGTGCTCGCCCTGTCGCTCGACGCGAAGTGCCCCAGGGTGGCCGTGACGTGATGTGCGCCTGCATGCGGCGTCGGGCGTGTTGTGGCGACGTCGGCATACCGGCAGGTGCAAGGCCTTGCGGCGAGCCTTCTTTGTGGCTGGGCGCGTCGCGCATCGGCGCGCCGGGTTGTTGCCACTACACTTCGTGAACCATGACCAGTCACACGTTGCGGCGGTCGGCGCCAGGTGTCGCCGCGGGCGCCGGTGCGCCGCGAATTCAGCTGCAAGCTGCGCTGTCATGACCGACAGCATACTGACCGTGGACGAGCCGAAGGTGACGATCAACTGGGCGCGTCTCGGGCATGTTTACGTCGTGGGGAACGGTAAAGGCGGGGTGGGTAAGACGACGACGGCCGCGCATTTGGCTGCGTTGGTTGCCTCAGATGGTGCTCGTGTGTTGCTCGTCGACCTCAATGGGCAGGGCAACATCGCTCAGGTCTTGGGGTTTGCGAACACGAGCGTCGACGATAAGGGACGGAACCTTTTTTCGGCGGTGACCGCAGGTGTGCGGCTGGCGCCGATACCGGATGTCAGGCCGAACCTGGACGTGGTTCCCGGGGGGAGTTTCGTCCGGCGTATCTCGACGACGTTGGCTGCCGAGATGGGTACTTCGCGCGATAACGGGGTGCTGTTGGCGTTGGCCGATGCGTTGCAGAGCGTGGCTTCCCAGTACCAACTCATCATCATTGACTCGCCACCGGAAAACCCGCTTCTTCTTCAGCTTGCGTTGTGTGCGGCTCGCTGGGTCATCGTGCCGATGAAGACTGATGGCACCTCGCGAGCGGGGTTGCGTGAATTGGCCAGCGACATTCGTGCGATACGTGACCACAATCCCTTCCTCGTCCTGCTTGCCGTGTTCGTGTTCGCTTCGGGCACCAAGGCGACCAATATTCGGCGTGAGCTCACCGAGCAGGTCGCCCAGGATCTGGGCGCCAATAGCGATTTGATGTTGAAAAGCTTTGTCCGCCAGGCCGAGGCCGTCGCTCGCGACATCATCAAGTTCGGCCGCCTTGCCCACGAGCTCGAGCAGGAGATACCCAACAATCCCAAGCATTGGGAGTTACGTCGAGGGACAGCCAGGGGGGCTACCGTCGTTAGTAGTACCGCTCGGCCGGTGGCTGAAGATTTCGCCAAACTTGCGGCCGAGATACTCAGCCGTGCTGCCCGTAAGCGGGAACAGATGATCGAAGAAGGAGTGTGGCCGTGAGCAACCTAAGACAGCAGGATCTTCCGGCAGAGGACCTTTCTGACCTCGGTGCGCCGGCGGCTCGGGGATCGGGGTTGTCTGGGCTGCTCTCGCAGAGCGCGGGCGAGGCGCCCGCCGCAGCCCCTCAGCCACGACGCGCGTGGGAGCCCGATGCCGAACACGATGCGGTGGATGCCGGTGCGACTGCGGTGGCCGCCCCCCGCCGGCCCCGCCGGCCTGGGCGGCCGCGTACGCGCACCAAGCCTGTTACTGCGGTGTATGTCAGTCCGGGTGTCAAACAGCGCTTTGAGGCCTATCGGCACAAGCAGAAGGCGACGAATCTTCAGGTGGTTTTGGAAGCCATCAGTAGCAAGCACCATGAGCTGGCCGACATCATCAAGCAGTCGGCGTTCAGTACTGCACCGGTGAATCCTTTGTTTCCGGCCGATCCGTCGGCGGTGCGCTATGTCGGGGGAGGCAGCGTGCAGATTGGTTTCAGCGCTACACCTGAGCAAGAACAGGTACTTGACCGTATCGGCGCGGAGTTGGGTTTCGAGACCCGAAGCACCTGGATTGCTCCGGTGCTCAACGCATTTTTGCCGGGTCGCAAAGACGGTGCGCCCGACCGCGGCTGATGGGACTCTAACCACCGCAGGCGGTCAGTACCCGGGCGCCGACCAAATCGACGAGCAATTCGATTGCCCGAGTTTCCTCGTCGATCGGGGGCGGTCCTGTGGCCAGCACGGCGCTGAGGTATTCCTCGTGGTGCCTATCGAACGCCTGGGCCAGCGTGAGGTCGGGGCCAGCCAGGCGATGTTGGGTGCTGGACTGGTCGTGTAGCTGCTCGCGGCTGAGTAACCAGGTGTGCCAGCTGGCGCGTTCTTGCTGGTGTCGGCGGGCGCGCTGGTTTTGTTGGTCCTCGAGGTGGTGGGCGGCGGCGACGTCGTCCAACGTTGTCGGGCCGGCGCTAAGGCGGCCACGATGCTGGGTAATCAGACCGGCGATTCGTAGGGCTGCGAGAGTCTCATAGCCCGTGGTGATGGCCGTGTGTGCCGCGGCGAACACGTCGCGGGGGCGTTGGATGTGCTGGTGCACGATCAGCTCGTAGATGCGCCGGTGACGGTGCCCGATGACCTTCCAGGCCAGGTGGACACCTTCGACTCGGATCGCCGCGACCGTCTCGCGGGCCACGCCCATCTGGTTCTGCTGGGTCAGCGCGTAGTAGTCGGGTTCATGTCCTTGTGCGATGCGCGTGCGCACCAGCGGTGAGCCCGGCAAGTCACGGGTTTTTCGGAGGAACTCCCAAACCGTCGTCTCACTGAGCAGTCCTGTGGCTAGCGATAGCGCTCGTCCGCCCACGCCTACCACGGGGACTCCGTTGATCACCTCTCCGGCCCGCACAGCATGTATCGCCAGGGCTTGGTAGACGGCCGCACCGATCCACCGGTAGCGGTGGCCGGGGAATTGCGCTTCCACCCAGGCCACTGCGTTGGCCAGCCACTCGCGATGCAGCTGTGGTCCCGCTGTGGTCCCCCCTGTGTGTACTTGTTCTTGTGCGCGGACTGGTCGGAAAAAGCTGCTGTTGGTGGCGGCCCAGGTCAGGGCTTTGCGCCAGTCGCGTTGCAGGGCTTTCTCGGCTCCGGCGCCATAGCGGGTGTAGGCGGTGGCCAGTCCGGTGTGCCAGGGGCGTCCTGGGGCCATGAGGGCCTGTACAGCGGCCAGGGTGTGGCCGTGTAATGCGGCGTGGGCCAGGACGGATTGGCGCGCTTCGGAGTGGCTTCGCCACGTCCGGTCGGCGGGTAGTTGGCCGGTGGTGGCGTAGGTGGTGATGCGGGTGGGCAGTGCGGTGTCGCGGGTGTATTCGGGGCGTAGTCGTTCGCGGGCGCCGCTGCCGGTGGTGGCGTCGCTGGGTGTCGAGATCGGTTTGGTGGTGGGCGATGGGCTAAGGGCGCCGAGCAGAACGTTGAGACGGGGGAGCAGGGCGGGGTCAGAGCGTGTGGTGAATGCGTCGATCGCGGTGGCTAAGGGGCCGTCGAGGATGCGGTGGCCGCCTTCGCGGCAGGGGGAGCCGGGGACGGTGATGCACCCGGTGCGGGTGTTGGCCATGGGGGTTTTGTCCAGGCTGGGTAGTCGGGCTTGCAGGAGCCGCATGAGGGGGTTGACTTCGGCGGTGGTGGCGGCGGTGCCGATGGCCAGCGGCACGATGATGTGGCGGCCGCCGCTAGTTGAGCGGTCGGTGATAGCGACCCCGCCGGCATCGGTGATCCAGCTCAGAGCGCGAGCGAAGTCTGCGTCGACGACCTGTTGGCTGTGGTGTTTGGTGTCGAAGTCCAGTGCGAGGACCTGGGTGCGGTGGTGTGAGTAGAGCAGGACCGCGGCCGGCACGGTGGGCAGGCGGCTGGTGAGGTTTTTGGTGCGGTCGAATTTGTTGGTGGTGGGGTCCCAGACGCGGATTGTGGGTCGGGCGGCGATGAGGGGGGCCAGTGCTTTCCAGGTGGCGGCGGGGCTGGCGGGAAGCGACGTGGCCGGGTTGGGGGACATGGCGTTAGGAGGCGTGGTGGGTCACGGTGAGGTCAGTGGTGTCGTGCAGGTGGCCGTGGGTGTCGAGGAAGACCCACCGGTGCTGGCGCCACAACATGGGTGTCGTGCTGGTGGTGCTGCGTGGGTCGACGAGGTATCCCAGGTCGAGCGCGGTGGGTATGTCGGTGTGTTCGATGAGGTCGATGCAGTTGCGGCAGGCTGCGATCGCGTCGGCGGGACTTCCTAGGGTGTGTGGGTCTGCGCGGCGGCGCCGGGAGAAGATCGCGGCCTGTTCGTATGTGCATGCGGGAGCCATAATTTCGCAGTGGCCGCTGGCGCGGGCGGTGATTTGTTGGGCGATGGCCGGCGCCGGTGCGGCGATGAGCAGTTTTCTGACTCGGACACGTCGGCCCGGGCGCGCTGCGCGGGTGGCGGCCGGCACGGCGGCCGGTGGTGTGACCGGTTGGAGGTCAAGCGATTTCGTGTCGGGCGGGGGCTGGGCGGGCAGGCCCAGCAGGTGCCTTTTGGCGGGAAAGTCGCCGTCAATCCAGACTCCGGCCCACATGCCGTAGGAGGGTTGACGGTGCAGTGCAGATTCGGTGCAGGGCTGCAGGGTTGGGCAGTTGAGGCATTGCTGGCGGGTATAGGTGCGCCGATTGGCGTCAAACCAGTCGCCAGGGTGTTGCAGGCAGGACGCGACTCGTCCGGTGCTGGCGGTGTCGTCATGCTTGTGGTTCACGAGGGTGTCCTCTATCGTGAAACCAGCCCGGTGAAGGCTTGGTTTCTGGTTTCAGAGGCCATTGACCGGAGTTGGTGTCTCCGGTCGCAGTTGTCCCCGCTTCGGCGGGGACTTCTGCGTTAAGGGCCGTATCAAGTTGTGTGTTGACCTGTGGTGTCCGTCAACGCGTTTGGGTGAAGGTGTGGGGCGCGGTCTCCTCGTTCATCTGGGTGGTTGGGGCTTCTGGTGGGACCAGAGTGACACGAGTCGGCATCGATGTTCGGCCGACACGCCGCGCGGTTTTCCGCGCAGGCACCACAGTAAGCAGCTTCAGCACCCTTACGCCGCACCCGCGGGAAGTTTTTTTGCCAATCTCCACGCCGGGGCTTTTGGCGCTCGCAAATCGGTGACCGCCGACCGACGCGTAAGGGCGAGCGGGGTTGTAAGTTCGGCTTGAGCCCACCTGGTCGGGGTCTCAACGGGACTGCAGCGCTGCTGTTCTGGCGTGCGGCACAGCCCAGTTGTGTGCCGTTATTCTTTGCCTGCGAAGGGATTCCGCGAGTGACGACACTGAACACGCGCCGCAATGGCGCAGGGCTTGCGCAGCGATCCGACGTCAAGGTTCATCCCGTCGACGAGCACTTCGGCGGCCAGGGCGCGCTGTCGATGCCCGCTGTCGAGTCAGACTCACTCGGGTCCGAAACACTGAACGCACCACCTGCGCAGTGGGATGCGGCCGGTGAAGACGAGATGCGCACGTTGCGGTTGGTTCGCCGTAGCCGCACCGCAGCGGTGTGGCTGACGGTGGGTATCGCGACCATCAGCTTCGTCTTGTCGTTCACCTCGTTGCGGAATTTAGCGGCGATGTCGGCGTGGCCCGGGTGGCCGTCGTGGCTGTGGCCGTTGATCCTTGATGGCCTGATCATCCTTGCGACGCTGGGGATTGTGTCGTTTGCGCCCTACCGTGAGCAGTTTTGGAACCGTGTTTTTCTGTGGGCGGTGCTCGGGGTAGCGGCTTTGGTGAGTGTGGGCGGCAATGCTTTGCACGCGTGGTTATTCACCGGGCAGCTGGCGCCGTGGATGCGTTGGGGTGCCGCGGGTTTGGCGTGTGTGCCACCGGTAGCGCTGATGGTCACGACGCATATCTTGGGGACCTTGTGGCGATTTCATCCCGCACCGCCGCCCGATGCGCGCTCGCAGTTGCGCGAGCGCGCGCTGGCGCTGGCGGTGGAGCGAATGGACCGCTGGGAAGCTGCTGCGGGCAAGCTGCATGAAGAAGGTTATTGCCCGAGCGTGCCTACCGACAAGTTGGCGCAGGTGCTGCGGTACTTGTACGAATCTCGGCCTGCGTTATCGCTGCGCGCGATCGGGGCCAAGCCGGAGGTGGGTTTACATCACGACACGGTCAGCAAGATTCGCGATGCCGCTGCAAGCGCGCTGGGCATGACGGTCGGCGACCAGTAAGACCGCAACGAACACCGCCGACATGCTGATGCTCGTCGGGCCAGGGAAATCGGTGAGGCGCGACCGTCGCATAGTGCCAGCACACGGCGGTAGCGTTTTTCCAACAACCTGCGGTTAGAGGGGATTTGGGCAAGCCATGGGCTTTCTTGATGACGTCTTGGATGACCTGTTTGATGACCTTTCGGGGATCTTCGGCGGCGATGACGACGGTGGTGGCGACGGTGAGAGCGACTGGCCCGCCCAGCAGCCGGTACCCGCGACGTTTCCGCCGGGCGCGCCAGGGTGGGGGCCTGCTCCTCAGGCGCCGGGCGCGCCGGGGTGGGGGCCTGCTCCTCAACCCCCGGGTGGGCCCAGCGGGCTGCAGCAGGGTGCCGGGCAAGCGGGAACGACCTACCAGCAGGCCAGCGGCGCGGTCAACCAGACCGATGAGAAGCTAGCCGATTTGCTCAAGCAGATATTCGCGGCCAACGACGACAATCGCTCACGGATTAGCGGCATCATCGCCAGCATCGAGACAGCGCGCAAGGCGCTGACGTCCAACCCGCAAACCGCCGGTGACCCACATGCGATGGCCTTATTTAACCAGTTCTTGGACGGCCAGCTCGCCCAGATTCAACAGATTCTTGACAGTTCGAAGGTGGACAGCAAAAAGCAAGCCGAGTTGCTTGCCGCCCTGGGTGAGGAGTACCGCGGTACCGCTGGGGGCGACCCGAAGAAGAAGGGCAAGGGCGACAGTAACGGCGCCGGCGGCGGTGATGGTGGAGGCGATACCAGCGGCGGTAGTGACGGCGGCGGCGGCGGTGGCGGTGACGGCGATGGGGGAGCCGGGGCTGGCGGAACCACTACAGGTGGCGGTGCTGGTGGGGGGTTGACTGATCCGCTGGCTGGACTCGGTGGCGCGGGGATGGGTGATCCGCTGTCGATGCTGGGCCCGGCGATGGCGGGGCTGGGGGGTATTCCTGGCGCGCTGGGCGGGGCCGCGGGGTCGTTGCCGATGGATGCGCTGGGCGCGATGGGCCCGCTGGCAAGTCAGTTGGCCGGCCAGGGCGGCGGTGACGGGTTCAAAGACACTGACGCCCACGACCACGGCAAGTCAGACGACTTCCAAGACGCCTCGCATGGCAAAGGGGACGGCGACGGCGGCAAGAACTCTGACGCGACGTCGGGCAAGGACGACACCAGCGACAAGGGCGAGAAGAACGGCACGACCCAGCCAGCGGGCACGACTGCGCCGCAGCCCAGCGGCCAGCCCGCCCCGCCCGCGGCGGTGCCCGCCAGCGTCGGTGGCGAGCCGAGCCGGGTAGTCCAGATGCCCGACGGTTCCCCGGTGACGGCTTCCACTGTCCAGCACGCCGCCGCAGTGCGGGCGGTGTTGAACGGGGCGACGGTCGCCGATGGGTGGAAGCAGGCCCATGTGGAGTTGCCTCCGCCGGGGACCCCGGTGACCGCGCCGGCAGATCCGAGCCATTTGGTACCCGGTCAAATCGCCCAATTCAAGAGTCGCGACCCGGTGATGTACATGGGTAATGGCAAAATCTGGCTTGATGGGCAGCTGCAACCGCAAAGCGCACTGCCTACGGGAGATTTTCTGGGCTGGGTCGATCCGCCTCAGCTCACCGGGACGACACCGGTCCCGACCGTGCCGGGTGCGCCAGCACCGGCCGGTCAGCCGGGGATCACGAACACCAGCGGTAGCTAGATGTGGGCCAACGATGCGGGAGTCGCGGTGACCGACGAGCAGCAGGAAGTACTTCCCACTGTCGCTGAATGGTCCGCCGATGGCGCGTTGATGGTCGAGCTGGATTGGCAGGGTCAGCGGTTGCGGGTCCAGCTCGAGCCCGAGGTGATGCGATCGTGGACCGCTGACATGCTGGCGGATCGGATTGTGCGGCTGCACCGGCTGGCGTTGATGCGAGCACGCGCCGAACAGCGCATGCGCATCATTGAGGACAGCGGTGCTGCCCTGCCGACCACGCCGGGCTGGCCGAGTTTGACCGACGTCGAAGAATATCGGCGAACCATCGATTTTTAATTCGTGACCGATGCGCAGGCCGTTGAGCCGTTGTTAGGCTTAGCAAATAGCCAAGTTCTATGGGAGGTGTGCGGTGGCCGGCGACGACGTGAAGCTGGATTTCGATGAGTGGGACCAGCACGCGCAGTGGTGGGATCAAGAGGCGCCGCGGGTGCGCGAGCGCCTGACCGTCGATCCCGGCACCGCCGAAAGCATGGGTCAACGCTTCGGCGACATTGGGTGGGAAGTTCGTGAGGCGTTGAACGAGACGCTGCAGGCGCGGTCAGCGGCGGGCCGGTCGCTGGGGCAGTATTGCGAGGGTGTGGCTGGCCATATTCGGTCGAGCATTTCTTCTTACCAGCAGACCGAAGAGGCCAGCCAGCAAATTTTGAAGACGTAACTCGAAGGCTACTTGGTGGCGGATTCAGTACGCGTCGATACCGAGGTCGTGCGGGCGGCAGGCCGGCAGGCCGAGGCCGCTGGTGGCGCCGCAACGCCGGGCTCGAATCATGTACAGCCCAGCGCTGCCGACATGGTGTCGGTGGGCGCGAGCACGCGTTTCACCGCCCAGGTGAGTTTGGCGCGCAAATACACGGCGATGGCCAATGTGTTGGCGCGCCAGTTCGGGGTGAAGCTGGATGCCAGCGCCTCGGCCTACGACGAGCAGGAAGTGCGCTCGGCCGCGACGCTGGGACGCGGCGGTGGTGCGGCCGCGGCCGTGCCGGCCGGGTACACCGGCGCGCCGGGTCATGTGGTGCCGGCGGATCTCGTGACGGGCGGGCTGGGCACGGATCTGCCCGCCGGTGAGGTGCCGGCGAGCCCGCGTGACGTCGCTCGTTTGATCGAGACCGGTCGCGCCGGCACGGGCAAAAAGACGTGGGAGGCCGTGGAGACCAGCCTGCGCTCGGAGGCTAAGCAGCTCGACGACGCCGCCGATAAACTCGGCCAAGCGATCGGCACCACCGGTAACGGCTGGCAGGCCCAGTCCGCCGATGCGGCCACGACCCGGATGCGCGCGTTGCAAACCTGGTATCAGGGTCACGCCAAGTATGTGCAGGGCCTGGCTGATCAGGCCAAGGCTCATGTGCAGAACTTCTCCAAAGCGCTCACCGATGTCCCGCCGTATCGCCACGTGCTTGACGCGGAGCGCGAGCTCAAGGCGGCGCTGCAGTCCAATGCGCGCACCGGTGGCGCCCAACGGGTGGCCGTCGTCAAGGCGCAGGTCAAGGTCAGCAAGCTCTATCAGGCTTCGACGACGGGGTTTAGCACCTATACCTTTGCCGAAGCGGCACCGAGTAACCCGAAGATGCCTGTGCCGCCGCCGGATGCTCCCACTTCGACTGTGCCCCCTGCTGTTCCACCTGCTGGTCCCGGCGATGGCCCGGTGGGGCCGCCGCAGCCGCAGCACTCGCCCAAAGGCGCGCCCTTGCAGCCGGTGCAGGGCGGTCCAGGTGTCGGTGAGAATCTGACTGCCGGGCCGACGTGGCCGCCTGGGGCCGTTGATCCCAGCGGCCCGGCTAATCCGCTGGCGGATGCGCTGCCGCAGACGGCCGGGGGCCTGCCCTCGGAAGTCGTTCCCGGCATCATCGGTGGCGTGGTCGGCGGCTTGGGTGGCTTGCTCGGTGGCCTGGCCGCAGCGCCGCAAAAGGCGCTGCAGGGTTTGGAGCAGGCGGCCGGGCCGATGATGAGTGGCTTGGGTCAGCATCCGCAAGGCGGTGAGCCGCAGCACGGCGGGGAGCAGTCGCCGCAATCCCCAGAGCCTCCGGCAGGTGATCTACCTTCTCCCGGGGATCTCGGCGCCGGTGGCGGCGGAGGCGACACAGAGCCGGCGGGTGGGGGAGACATGCCACTGGCCGCGCCTACCGAGGTGGCGTCCGCACCGCCGGCGGCCGCACCCGCCTCTGCGCCCTCGGCGCCGACACCGGCGGAGGCGCCTGCACCGGCGATGGGCGCAGTGGGTCCGATGATGCCGCCCATGCGGGGAACCGGGGAGGGCGCCGGCCCGAACAACAAGCAGCTCTACCAGGAACGCAAGTTGAAAGTGGTGGCGCCGGCCAACAGTGAGCCGGTGAAGAACCGTCGAGAAGGCCGCGCTAAACCCACTGATCGGAAGAACCCGTGAGCACACCGCAGGAACGAATCGCCGCCGTCGACCAGGGGCTGCGCGTAACGCGGGCGCTGGTGGCCGAACTCAACGCCGCCGCGCACAACATGCGAGAACAGGACCCGATCAGCGACGTAGTGATGCCGACGTTCGACGGGGACGGGTATCTGTGCGATCTGTTCATCGCGCCGACCGCGCTGGCCGATTACACCTACACGGGCCTGGAAGATTTGATCACCGAAGTGCTCAGCGAGGGCACGCAAAGACTGCGTGAGGTGGCTCAGGCCGCGATTGACCGGTACTGGGGGCCGGAATCGTCCTGGCATGAACTCAAGGTGCTGCGCGACGAATGGTGATTCCGGTTGGAAAAACCATGGCGCGCAGAAGAATTGGTGAATGAGGGCGCCGAGCAGGCGATACCGGCAATGCGAAAAAGCCGATGTATCAACGCCACAACGTCTTCAGGCTTAGGTGACGGGCAGCCGTCTGAGAAAACAGCTTGGAAGCATGGGGGCACTGCCGAGGCAATCGAATGTGTTCTCAGGTGGTCTGTCGACGCGCCCGGATAGCGGTGTGCCGTCGGCGTCGAACACATCATCTGTCTCGCAGGCAATTTCGCGAATGGTCATAGTTAGTAGTCCTTAAGGCAAGGGCAGCGGCGGGCCGCGGGCGCGGTCGCTACGGGGTTTATCCGTCGACCGCGGCGGGGTGGGTGTAGAGGTGGGCGATCAGTTCGACCCATCGACAGGCGTCCTCGCGACGTGCTGCCAGTACATGCGCGGGCGGCAGTTGGGTGGCGGTGCACCCGGAGCTGGCCACCGCCGTGGTCAGGTACAGCCGCCAATAGAGATGGCCGGCGGGTTTGAAGGCTCCGCAAATCACCGACGTGTCGTGGTCGAACACTGTGATGCGTTCGGTGCCGTTGTCATCGACGCTGGTGACTACGGGGTGCTCTGCAACGACGGAGCTCATGACATGCCTCCTATGCCGCGCCGGCGTGAAAGATCAGCGGTTCGTCGTCGACATCGTCGGTGTCGTCGGTGTCGTCGAGGTCTGGCAGCGGGGCGACTCGCAGGTCACCGAGTTCGGCTTGGCGGCGCTGCTCGAACTGGGCGGCCAGCCGCGCATAGACCGGCTTGAGTTCCTTGGGTTGGGCGCCGGGCAGCATGATGCCGCCCCAGATTCCGTGAGTGGCTCCGGTGGCCACGGCGTTGTAGCCGCAACGGCCGCGGAAGGGGCATTCGGCGCAGCGCTTGATGGCGCGGTGTTTGGCGCGCGGGTCAAAGAAGAGCTCGGGGTCTTCTTGGCAGGCCACGTGCTGGCTGGTCTGGAAGAGGCGCACATCAGCGCGCATCTGGAAGGACGCAAACGGTCTGGCGTTGGCGCGGGTGTCGGCGGCGGGGGCGAGGTTGATCGTCATTGGAGGCGTCCTTCCCTTGGTAGGTGCTGGGCTTCTTCACTGAGGCGGTACGCCCGTGAATTACCGATAATCTAACAGAGTTTTTAGCGGTTTTAGCGGTTTGACCGCTAAAATTCTGGGATGGGTACCCGCACGTGCGCTCGCAGCGAGCACCAGCACACGGTGTCACCGCATGTCAGACCGTGTTTCATGGTTGAGCCGGCGCTGCTCAACGCATCGGCGACCCAAACCGCTGAATCACCTGTTTTAGCGGCGCGGATGGGGAAATCTGGCGGTTTGTCGGGCAAGATACGGGTCATGTCCTGGGAGCAGCTCGCCGACGAAGTTCGACTTCGCCGCAAACAACTGAAGCTGACCCAGCCCGACGTCGCCGAACGCGCCGGCATGTCGGTAGCCACCGTGCGTGCGGTGGAAACCAACCGCTCAGGCCGACTCACCCGCCGGCTACGCCGAGCCCTAGAGCGTGCGCTGGAATGGCAGGACGGCAGCGTCGACGCCGTCTTAGGCGGCAACGCGCCTCGAGCGGTCACTACCGCCGGCACCATCGCCGTGCCACCGACCGTCAGCGCGGACACCGCGAGGGCCGCCGCCGAACGATTCGCTGTCGCTCATCGACTGGTCAAAATGCGCCATGCGTTCCTCGAGCATCGCGACCACATGTCCGAGGCCGCCCGCGCCGCGATGGATGACGAATTCAGCACGGCCTCACGCGAAACCGAGGAGGCGCTGATCTGGATGCTGCCCTGGCTCGCCGATGCCGAGCGCACCGAAGCGATCCGACTTTTAGCCGAACTCAGAGAGATCCGCCCGTGAGTCGTCGACGCGGAGCGGCACCATGGGCGGCCACCAGCATGCCTATCATCCGGCGGCAGTGGTGCTATGCCATGGAGGCCGCCGCGGATCTGACATTTGAGGAGTACCGCAACGCATTGCCGCCCGGCGCTCCACCTGAGCGCGTCGCGCAAATGAGGAAGATCGAGCGGCTTATAGATAAGTTCGCCGCCACTGCCGACACGATACGAACCGAAGCGGCGGCGCTACGTACCGCCGAGCTGTACTGGGTCTCACGCGACATGGTCGACGTGGTGCTCGAAGCGTCAAAGTCGTTGCCGGAATGGACACCTGAGGCGGCAATGCCAGCCGCGACCGGCCTTTTATGTTGGGCGAAATCCGCCGGCACCGTCTCTAGTGGTGTGCCCACCCAAGAGGCGGTCGAAATGGACCTCAACAGGCCTGGAGTCACCGCGCGCCCCCTTGACCGCGAGGTCGCGACGATCATCGACATTCCCTGGGACGCGGTCTGGTGGTGGCGAAGGCCAGATGGGCTGTTGCAGCTCACGCCAGCCTCACGCGCTGAGCAGAACGCCGCCGTGCTGCGCATGGCCAACACGAGCTCGCCGCTATGGGGCGCTCACACCATCATGATTCGGCCCGATGTGCCGCGCACCGAGGAAGCCAACGGTGGAGAAAGCGCGTACCCGTTCATCAGCGCCCTGGGCGCGGCCTGGCTGCTCATGGGCCAAACCAACATCGCCGAGACACGAACAATCGGCCCGACTCCCGAGCCGCGCCCGCGGCCCGACCCAACTGCAGGCACCGATACGGCGGCCCCGGTGCCGCCGCGGCCTTCCCTGGTAACCATCGTCGACATACTGCGCGCCCAAAGACAGTCGCGGGCGGCGGACTCGGGCCGAACCTATAGCCATCGGTTCCCGGTGTCTGGACACTGGCGCCAGCAGGCTTGCGGGCCGGGGCTCTCGCAACGAAAACCACGCTATATAGGCGACTACCTGAAGGGCCCGGCCGACGCCCCGCTGATCGCCCCGAAAACCCGAGTACATGTGCTTCGCGGAAAACGAGGAGCCCGCTAGTCGGCGGGCTATGTCACATCGAAAAGGTACGGTGCGGGCATGTTCGACATTCCAGGAATGCCACCGCTACAGCGGCATAACCTTCCGGTTCGCCGGGCTTCGTCGACACCAGCCCGCGTCGTCGACGACGGACACCCGGGCGGCGCTCAACGCACGTGCCGGCCGCAGGCGGCATCACAGCCGCGCACGCCCGCCGAGCAGTGGTGGCACTACAGCCGTGGGTGCGCGGCCGCGCTGCGTGCAGGGCGTGTACCGACCCCGGTCGCGGTGTATGGGCCGGTCCTCGAACCCGGCGAACACGCACTGCTCAGTGCACAGATCGACTACAGCCGCTTCTGCGGGGGAGATGGCTCGTATTCGCCGCTGCCGTTGATTGTTGCCGGCCGCCCAGCGGTGATGTTCGGCGCACTGGCGGTCCAAGGAGTGGTCAATCATCGTCGCAAAACGGTCGCGGCCCAACGCGCCGCCGCCCAATGGCGGTTTCACCAAACATGCCCGGTCATCGTGACGACCGACCGGCTGATCTGTACGACCGCCGCGCACGGCCTGGTCAGTTTCTGGTTCGGGGCTTGCACAGAGTTCTACCCGGATTTGCAGCAATGGACATTGACGCTCGGGTTCGACTCAACCTATCCCGTGCGGCTCAGCGGCCCGGCCGCGCCCGCACTGAGCTTGTGGAGCGCCTACGGGATCCTGGGTGACGCGTGGGCCGATGACCCCCGCCTGGCCCTACTGAGCTAAGTCGAGTCCTTATTGTGACGACGTTTCAGGCACTGCTTGTCGCGGTCATCGCTGTCCTTCCCGGCGCGGTGTACACGATCGCGCGGGAAAGCCACGGTGCCAGCTGGGCATGGCGAAAAACAGACGCGGCGACGCTGATCTTCCGTTTCTTGGCGACCTCGGCGGCATTTCACGTGCTGCTGGCTCCAGCGACCTACTATGGCTACCGCCACGTCGTCGTGACCGGCGCGACCGCGCCCAATGTGCTGCCGTGGTCGTGGTGGGCCGCGATCGCTGCCTACGTCATCGTCCCCTACCTGGTGGGCGTGTGGATGGAGGATTCCCGCGAATGGAAGCCCAGTTCTCGACGGGTCCTTGGTTGGCCGAAGAACACGCTTAAACACCTGCTGGCCTTCATTTCCGGGACTGATCCTGAGCCGCGGGCCTGGGATCGACTGTTCTCCAAGAACCGCACGGGATACGTCACGCTCAAGCTCAAGGACAGCCAGGAGTGGAAGGCTGGAATCTGGTACCGGCCGGCGTATGCGAGCGCCTACGGTGAAGACCAGGAGCTTTACATCGCCGAGCAGGTCGCAGTATCCGCGGATGGCGCGGTTTCATCCGACGCCAACGGCGACCCGATCTATCTCGGAGTTGGGCTGTTAATCCGCTGGTCAGAGATTGAATACATAGAATTTGTTGATCTGAGCGGTATGGGAGGTTGAGCGCGATGGCAAAGCAAGAACGCATCGAACGGGCGGTCCCTCGAGACGATGGGATCGAAAAGAAGGGCGGCTATCCAGCAGGGCCCAAGCCGGCGAAGGGCGTGCCGCCCGTCCCTCAAGGACTGCGCAAACCGCGCAAGCAGACGTAGCGGACGGAAAACGGACTTCCCAGCGCCCGCAATCGGCGCTGGTTAGCCGATGTGCAGCCCCAACACCGGCGGTAAGATGCGGAGCATGAGTGCAGGCAGGTTCACCATGGATGTGGCGGAGACCGAGGCCGGCTTGTCCGCCGCGGATGCCGCGACCGCTCAGCAGGCGGGTTCGAGTGTTCAGAGCCCCACGATTGGTGGCTATACAACGTCACTAGTAGGAGCTGCTATCGGGGCGCTCGCGGTGGCGGAGGCCCATGCAGCCGGGCGCGCGGCTACGAACACAGGAAGCAGAGAGTTCAGCATTGCAACAGTTCAAAGCGCTGAAGCCGGTAACTCCAGCGTGCTGACGACGTAACGACGGAGGGCGGCAGAATGTCATCACCATGGTCGAGAACCGGGTCCCCGTCGGTAACCTTGCCTCCTCCTCCCGCGTCTTCTCCTACGCCGGGAGCGACACCGCCGCCAGCAGCCCCGTTCCCAAGCGCTTTTCTGCAAGGCAGCGGGCCTCGACGTCGCGTTTCGGCGCGAATAGCCCTGGGGTTATTGCTTGCGATCGTCCTCTCAGCCGTCGTCACAGCGACAATCACCGTTGTAGCGATGCGAAGCGATTCGCGTGTACAGCCAGGCGGGCAGCCCTCCGTCGCGCTGGCAGCACCTAACTCCGCTTCGCCAACGCCGCAGTTCAGCCCCGCCGAATCCGCCGCAGCAAAGCAAAATCTATGCCACGTGTTCGATGTTTCTGCGGGCCAAAAAGGGCAGGGCGGGTACCGGGTCGAAGGTAACTTGAATATGCCCGTGACTCTTCAAGCCGTAACTAGCGCGGTGGCGGTACAGAATGCGCTTGTTCCCGCTGTGCCTGCTGACGTCGCATCGGCGGCACGGAGATACATCACCACGACACTTGACGTCGCTACCGCGGCTATGGGCAATACCTCAATAAATGAAATCAACCGTTTGACAGCCGTATCGAACGGCGCGGTTGACGCGCTCGTGGATGTTTGCGGGCTACCTCGGTAGGTTATGAATGGCTGCGATACCAGGCCCAAGTGCGGCCGAGGTCCCTACTTGGTGGGCCGAGCGTAATAACAAGCAGGCAGAGCGGCTGCTGAATCTGTTCACTCCGGCGAAGGCGCTCTCCAACCTGCCGTCAGGCGTCCCGCATATTGGCGGGGGCGGTGATCACCCGAAGCCGCAGGGCCCGTTCGTGCATATCCTGTTTCAACCTTTCGTGTGGCCCGCAGACTCGGAAACCCTTCTGACCGGCGACGCGGACATGCTGAAGGATGCGTCGAAATCGTTCGATAACGCCGCAATGGACGTCCAACAGGCTGCCAACGGCGTGCTGAACGGAGGATCATGGGTGGGTAAGAGCGCAGACGCAGCTTATGAGGCCTACAAACAAGCGGCCGCGATTAAATTCCACCAGGCCGACATCAGCGGTGCTGCATCGGATTTCATCAAGCGTGCCGCCGCCGACGTCGCGAGCGCCAAAAAGCACATGTTCAACGAGAGCAAGCAGGCGCATCAAGAGGCCGAGGCTTTTCTGCGGAGCGGCTCGGGTCACTCACTCGCGCAGGTGGCGGTGATCCTCGGAGTTCATCGAACGGCAATTCAAGGTTATTCATCTGAACTGCAAGGCTTCGTCACTCAATACACGACCCAGTTCACCAACCACTTCAAGGAGGGTGGCCCCGGAGCCGGTCCCAAGTTCAAACAAGCCGGACACGGGACGGATAGCTCAACGGATCCATCTTCAACTGACCCTTCAGTTGCAACCCCGCCTGGGACTAATCCGATCCCCGATCAACCTGTACCGAAAGACGCTGGTAACGGACTGGGATTAGGGCGCGGGCACCATGGGCTGTCATCTGGGCCTCCCGGAACTCCCCCCGAGACGATAACGCCCCCGACGCATAACCCATTGACGTCATTGCTAAATGGCGGTCTGCCGAGTATGCCCAGTCTGCCTGGCGGCGGGTCGGGCGGCGGCCTTCCAATGGGCCCTCTGCAAGGATTGATGGGTGGTTTCGGCGGGTTGCCGGGAGGTATGTCACCGCCTACGGGCCTGAGCGCGCCCGGTTTGCAGGGTTCCCCGATGCCGTCGTTGGGAATGGATTTCGGCCGTGGTTTGGCCGCTGGTGCTTCGGCAGCGGGTGGTCTGCCGCCGGTGACGCAGGCTCCGATGACACCGTTGGCGGCGCCGATCGAGTCTGCTCCGACGTCGGCGGCGCCGGCGGCGGCTCCTGTGGCTGCTACACCGCCGGCTGCTGCTTCGGCTCCAGCTCCGGCGCCGGCGACCGGTATGCCGGCAGGTGGTATGACGTCGTATGGTTCGGTGCTTCCTCCGCAGGCCACGTCGGCGGCTCCGCCGGTGGGTTCTGCGCCGGCTACACCGTCGATTCCAGCTGAGGCTGGTGGTGCCGGGGCGGGTGCGGGGGCGGGGACCGGGCTGATGCCCGTCGCCGGTCGGCGTGAGAGCGCAGCGGTTCGCCGCGATATGGCTGAATCCGATCTGGATCAGGCCAAGGCGTTGGTCGCCGAGCTGGCTGGGGCCGCCAGCGTGACTGACCCGGGTTTGGATTGGGCTGTGGCGGTGGGCCGCAACGCGTCTGGCATGCCGACGTACTGGGTGGCCACCAATGATGGTGCCGCCTATATTCCGCCTGGGGTGTTTCTGCGCAAGACAATGCCGATCGCTGGCGGGCACGATGGAGATTTTGACGCGCGCTGGTTCGGCTGGGTCAACCCTGCCGATAAGGCGGTGCGGGCGGCGCGGGAGCTTGGCGATACCGTGAGCGCGGTGGCGACGTCGTGGGCGATGCCGTCTGAGTATCTTGCCGAGCACCCGTCGCCGGAGGTTGCGACGGGCGTGAAACCGAATCTCGGGCCGGACAATATGTCGGCGGAGTTGTCTCCGTCGCGGGCGCACCGTCTGCAGACGGTGGATGCGGCGCTGTACACCGATCTGGTTGCGGCTGATGAGTCGACGGTCCGGCACTACTGCCGAACTCTGATTCGCCAGTTGGCGTTTGGTATTCCGGGCGAGGATTTGTCGCCACTTGCTCAGTCGGTGGCGAACGCGTTGGTGGCCGAACGGTGGCCGACGGCCCAGGAGTGGGCGTTACTCGGCGAGGAACATGAGGACGCGCTGGTGCAGATGGCTTGCCAGCGGCCGGGGTTGAACGGGGTGGAAAGCCCTGACCAAACGGTCAGCTACACAAGGGAGTTCGTCCGTTGCCGGCAGCTGGAGGCCTTGCTGTGCTGGGAGCAGCACGGCGGGGATCTGCTCAACGTCGTGTATGCGGCTTGGGTCGCCGGGATTCGGGCGCCCTTGAAGGACCTAGTTCTGCGTTGATCGACGATCTGACCGCCAAGGTGGCTCAGCTGCTCGCAGAGCCGCCGCCACGACCCGTGCGGGGGGTGCAAAAGGAAACCGCCACTCGTGGGCCAATCGGCCTCGCGATAACGGTGTTCCGGGCGGCAAGGGACTTGGTGGCAGAGATAAATTATGTTGAGGCTGTTAATGATTGGGAGCAGCGACAAGCTCGTTTGAGAGAGTCAGACGTTCTCTTAAGTTCGGGTGTGGTAAACGCTGCGGGCCGGGAAGTACTGCGCGACGAAGTGGAATCGTTGCGCCTCAGTGGTTTTGCTCGCGTGCAGCGCATGGCGGCCGTGTGTTCTGCGCTTGGTGTCGTGACCAAGGCCGTTGGAACAATCGTACGTGGTTGTGGAGAGCGCGGGGCTGCGGAAAGTCAAGCTAGCGCTGTGGCCAGAGTGAACAGATCAACGCCGAGACGCTGCGGGTCTTGGGGTTACACGAGCACACTGCTGCGATGTCGCTAACTGATGCATATTGCCTTGTGGTGCAACGAAATTAGTGTGTCAGCCAGTAGCCGATGACGCCGTCGAATTCAAGGTCTGTTTGGGCGAAGTCATTGCCGATCGCAATGAGTGGTTCCTGCGCGAGTTTGGCGGTGGCGTATGCCATGGTGTCTCCGTAGTTGAGGGCGGCGGGGTGGCGACCCTTTCCGTACTGGAGGTAGGCCCGATGTGCGATCCACGCGTGCTCGAGTGTGAATGGTTGGAATTCGAGGTTGATTTCGGACCGGAGGCGGTCGAAGACGGTGCGGGCTGTGGCGCCGTGGCGGCTGGTGAGCACAATGAGGCATTCGGCGGCGTTCGCCGTGGACATGACCGGGCTACGGTCGCCGGCGAGGGCGGCCGCGATCTGTTCGGTGTAGGGGGCTTCGCCTTGGATCAAGGCAATAAGGGCTGACGAGTCGATGATCACGGCGCTCACACGCCCGTGGCGTCGTTGTATCCGAGCGCTTGTTCGCGTTCGGTCTTGCTGATAGGGGATCGGTCGTGCAGCAGTGGCCAGATCTCGGTTCTGAGGACGTCGAGCAGTTCGTCGGCGCGGTTTCCCGTGCGGGATTGGGTGATCTCGATCTGGGCGCGCAGTGCGTAGCGGATTGCGTCGATGCGGCTGGGGAGGTGCAGGCGGGCGGCGAGCTCGTCGGCGAATTGGATCACCTCTTCGTCTTTCACATTGAAAGCCATAGGTACATGGTACCGAACGCCAGGTATGTAGTACTTCGCTTTGTGATGGTTTCGCCTGCGCTGGATGTGGCCTGGGCCGATGGCGTCGGGTTAATTTTGTTGGGTGAGTATTGCGGCGTTTGTAGCGGGTGTCGACCGCATTTTGACGCGTGCGCATGACTTGTATCCGGCTGGCGGTGGGGGCGGGGAGTTACCGGCCGCTGGTGAGGGCGGTGCGGTGCCGGCGTCGCCTGATGGCGGGAGTGGGTTGCGTGCCGGGGTGTTTCGGGCCGCTGGCTCTTATCAGCAGTCGCGCGCCGGTGCGGCGGGCCTTGATCAGGAGTTGCAGGAGTCGGCCGAACAGGGCACGGCGATTGGTCAGCAGGGCCGGCTGGCCTCGGGGGTGATTCGTGATCAGGCCCGTGCGATCGGGGCGTCGAGTGCGACGTTGGGTCGGACGCCGGCGGGGGCGCATCTGATTATGGCCGCGATGGATCAGCAGCTTTCGGCGATGCAGGGCCAGTTGCAGGCGACGAAGACCCAGTACCAGGGCGTGTCGGCGACGTTGCGGCAAACAGCCGCGGGGTATCAGACGCTTTCTGATGGGGCGAAGGATTCGCCGCCGGCGGTGCCGTTGGATTCCTCGGATAGGTGGAAGCCTGGGGATCAGCGGCATATGCCCTATGGTGCCGGGGTGGGCGGGCTGGGTCCGCCGAACTATCCAGATTCGCCGCCGTGGGTGGATGTTTATGACAGGACGAAAGATCCGGCTCAGGTTCCGCATTATTTCGTCAGGTCCGATGAGATCCCGGGTTATAAGACGCTTCCGCCGGGGGCGTTGGGGCCACCAACGTTGTCGGACTCGCACGGCAATCCAGATCGTTATATCGAGTTGAGTCCCAATTCCGGTGTGTGGGTGCCGCAGTCGGCGTTCCCCGGCGCGAAGATTTACCCGCCGGGCAGTGGTGAGCTGCCGCCGTATGGGTGGAATGAGTATGTGCCGGGCTCGGGGATTTTCCTGTGGCACGGCGATTTGATTCCTGAACCGTATAAGCCTTATGGGCCGTTGGGGCCGCCGACGTATCCGCAGGGCGGTCGCTGACAGCGCATGCCCTGAACTGGGTGTGTTTGGCTGTGGCCGGGGGGATTTGGCCGGGTTAATTTTGGTGGGTGAGTGTTGCGGCGTTTGTGGCTGGGGTGGACCGGCTGCTGACTCGTGGTCACGGGTTGTTTCCTGCCGGCCATGGCGCTGCGGGGGGCCAGGTGTTCGCCGCCGGTGGTGACCGGGGTCCGGTGCCGACCGCTCCGGCTGGCGGAGATAGCAGCTTGACTGGTGGCGCGACAGCGGCCG
>NZ_JCALEJ010000030.1:0-62439 GCF_059813315.1 Mycobacterium sp. NGS11 | reverse complement strand
ACATCGTCACCTGCGTCTTCTCGGTGAATGCACCGCGGAATTGCCCGTACACCAACGCTAAAATCAGCGCGCACACCACCATCATGGCGACGGCGATCAACTTGTACGGCGGAGTCCTTTGTGAGTTGATCTGTACGGGTGAGCCCGGACCTGAATCTGTCGACAAGACCGTTGCTGCCCCTTACGTCCGCGCCGCAGCATCCGCGCGCTGCGGCGAGCGACCCCAACCATTGCCGGGGGCTCCAACTTAACGAAGACCAGTGAAATGTACCGCGTCGGCCCCACATGCGCGAACGGTCGTTCACATATCCGACGGACGCCCCGGGCGCAGACGCCAGGGCTACGCTCGAGAAGGACAAGGAAAGGTGCGCGATGCTCGCAGCGTTCGGATTCGAATCCCTGGGCGTGGTCGTCGGGGACATGTACTTCATCGACCCATCCCCGCTCGAGGGTCAGGAGACCCCGGAGCGCGGGGTCAGACTCGAACTGCGCCTCGTCGACCGGGCCGCCCCCCAAGGCTCGATCTACGCCGGCGTCCCGATCGCCTTCACCCGCCCGGTGTGGCGGGTGGATCTTTTCGGGTCCACGGAGAGCCCGCCCGGGACGCTGGACCGGGCCCATCACCACCCGCGTTTCGATGGCTGGGAACCCAGCAGCCGGCACTTCGTCCCCGAGCTGTCCGCCGACCCGCTGACCTGGCTGACCGAGCAGCTGGCCGACCCGGCCGCCATCCTGGCCCGCGCCGGCGTCGACGCCGATGAGGTCAGCGAAGCCGACACCACCGGGCTCGCGGCGGCGGCCCCGGAGATCGTCGCCGCGGTGAAACGGTTGCTCGAGGGCGTGCGCAACGGCGAATTGGCCCCGGCCCCCGCCGAGCCGGTCGCCGCCGCCCGCACCGGCTGGCTCTGAGGTGCGTTAGCGTCGTCGGTGTGACCCTCAACGACATCGCCCTGACCACCCTCGACGGCCGGCAGACCACGCTGGCCGAATTGTCCGACGGCGCAACGCTGGTCGTCAACGTGGCCTCCAAATGCGGGCTGACTCCTCAATACACGGCGCTGGAGAAGCTGGCCAAGGACTACGGCGAGCGGGGCCTGACGGTCGTCGGGGTCCCCTGCAACCAATTCATGGGCCAGGAGCCGGGCACGGCCGACGAGATCCAGGAGTTCTGCTCGACCACCTACGGAGTGACGTTCCCGCTGCTGGCGAAGACCGATGTCAACGGCGACGACCGTCACCCGCTGTACGCCGAGCTGACCAAGACCGCCGACGCCGACGGCCAGGCCGGAGACATCCAGTGGAACTTCGAGAAGTTTTTGCTCGCCCCCGGCGGTGAGGTGGTGCACCGGTTCCGGCCCCGCACCGAGCCCGATGCCCCCGAGGTCATCAGCGCCATCGAGGCCGTGCTGCCCCGTTAGGCGTGAAAACGGCCCCCGGAGAATCTCCGGGGGCCGTTTTACCTGGTAGCGGGGACAGGATTCGAACCTGCGACCTCTGGGTTATGAGCCCAGCGAGCTACCGAGCTGCTCCACCCCGCGTTGGTGAATGTCAGGTTACCGAACGCGTGTCACGGCGGCCAAATCGCGCGCTCAGCGGCCATCCCCGCGCCGAGATTGCCGCCGCGGTCGTACTTCACGCGGTGATCACAGCCGTCACGGCAATCTCGGCGCTTTCAGGTCAGTGTGACGGCGGGTTCAGCCCATACCGCTGCGCGATGTCGTCCATCCACTCCGGCGACCCGTACGTGAGCCCGTATTTGTCGGCGAGCTCGCCGAACTCGGGCAACTGGTGCAGCGGCTCGGTCGCCGGGTCGTCGGCGTGCTCGATGAGCAGCTCGCCGAGCTCGCGGAAATAGTTCTCGAATCCGCCCGGGGTGATGATCTCGACAATGCGGCCCGGCTCGCTGCCGGCGTTCCACATCGCATGCATCTGGCCGCGGGGCTTGGTGATGTAACCACCGGGACCCAGGACCACCTCGCTGTCGTCGGAGCGGAAGCCGATCTCGCCGGCCAGGACGATCGAATGCTCGTCCTCCCGGGTGTGCCGGTGCGCCGCGGTGAGCAGGCCGACCGCGAACGGATGCTCGACGATGGACACCTCGCCGCCGTTGGTCTTGCCGGATATCTTGAACACCGCCCCGAAGCCGGGGAGCGTGACGACCTCGCCCTCCCCCGGCTGCACCACGGTGACCCCGATGTCGTTCAGTTTGGTCATCTGACTCACCCTTCTCCGAATGTCCGTGCGCTGCAATGCCCGCGCTACTCCGGCCAGCTGTTGTGCAGGATGTGGTCAACGAAGTCGACGCGCTGGAAGGCGGGATCGAAGTGCGCCAGCACATCGTCGTTCATGGTGCCGAAGGTGGTCTGCGGGCGGTGCTTCATGCCGTCGTTGAACGCCGCCACGATGCGCTGCTTGAACTGCGGGCGCGGGTGCGCGGCGGTCACCGCGGCTAGCGCCTCCGGATCCAGCTGCTCGCGCCCGACACCGAGCACGTCGACTTCCACACCGGCCTGTACCAGGGCCACTTCCGGGGCCATGAACTCCGGCACGCCGGGCGTGGTGTGCAGCGCAATGCCGAGCCAGACCTTGGCGGCCTCGGCCTCGTCGACGCCACGGGCCCTCAAGAAGTCCCGTGCCGCGTCGGCGCCGTCGACCTCGAAGCGGACCTGCGAATCGCGGTAGCGCTCGGTCAGGCCGAGGTCGTGGAACATCGCCGCGACATACAGCAGCTCCGCGTTCGGTTGCAGCCCACGACGCAGGCCCTGCAGTGCGCCGAAGAAGAACACCCGCCTTGAATGGTTGAAGAGCAACTCGTCCTCGGTGTCGCGGATGAACTCGGTCGCCTCGCGGGCCAGCGAGCTGTCGGGTACGTGGATGCCGGCGATGGTGTCCATTGAGCTGGTGGTCATGTTGTCTCCTTCTGGGTTGGTTATGAGTGTGCGGCCGCCCGGACAATCCGACCCCGCCCGTTCTGGCCGTCCTCTCCACAGAACGCGACACAATGGCGTGCGTGGCTGCAGCCAAAACACGGGTCGTGGTGATCGTCGTTTTCGACGGGGTGACGCTGTTGGACGTCGCGGGGGCGGGTGAGGTGTTCGCCGAGGCCAACCGCTTCGGCGCCGACTACCGACTCAAGATCGCGTCGGTGGACGGGTGCGATGTGACCAGCTCGATCGGGGCCCGATTGGGCGTGACCGACAGCATTTCGGCGATCGAGTCCGCCGATACCGTCATGGTCGCGGGCAGCGACGACCTGCCGGGGCGACCCATCGAACCCGCCCTGGTCGAGGCCGTCCGATCGGTGTCAACACGGACCCGTCGTCTGGCGTCCATCTGCACGGGGTCGTTCATCCTCGCGCAGGCCGGCGTGCTCAGCGGCCGGCGCGCCACCACCCACTGGCACGACACCCGGCTGCTGGGCCGAGCGTTTCCCGATGTCACCGTCGAGCCGGACGCGATCTTCGTCCGCGACGGCGACATCTTCACCTCCGCGGGCATCTCGTCGGGCATCGACCTGGCGCTGGCGTTGGTCGAAATGGATTACGGGACAGAACTGGTCCGCGACGTGGCCCGGTGGCTGGTCGTCTACCTCAAACGCGCCGGCGGCCAATCGCAATTCTCGGTGTTGCTCGAGGCCGATCCCCCGCCGGAGTCGTCGCTGCGTCCGGTCACCGACGCGATCGCGGCCGACCCGGGCGCGGACTACAGCGTGAAAAAGCTTGCGGCGCTGGCGTCTTTGAGCACCCGCCAGTTGACCCGTCTCTTCCAATCCGAGCTCGGGATGAGCCCGGCGCGCTACGTCGAATTGGTTCGGATCGATGTCGCCCGCAATGCGCTGGAATCCGGCCGCTCGGTCACCGAGACCGCGGGCATGGCCGGCTTCGGCAGCATCGAAACGCTGCGACGGGTGTTCGTCAACCATCTCGGGATCAGCCCGAAGGCCTACCGGGACAGGTTCCGCACGGCCTACGCCTGAGGAGCTATTTGGGTGTTGTTGCGCTTGACCGTCCCGTCTTCGAGTCGCTGCAGCGCGGCACCACCCGACGCGGCATGCACCTGAATCAGTGATCGCGGGCCGGCACCGGTCAGTCGTGGTCGTGTTCGTCAGTGTCCTGCAGCGCTATGGTGCGCATGCGCTCTTCGATCTCCGTGGAATCGAGCACACCGCGGCGCGCCAGCAGCCGTTCGAGCGCCGCCAGCCAGCGCTCGTAGTAGTTCCAGGTGCCATCTGCAGTATCACGCGCGCGCTCCCACCGGCTGATCTCCTCGATGAGCAGATCGCGCATGTCGTCGAACGGGTAAACCCCGGCCTGCGCCATCGCCACAGCGGCACCGAAGGCCCGGCATTCCCATGGCGCGTCGAACACCAGCTCGCCGTTGCGACGTGGCAGCGCGCCCAGGCCCGTCGCGTCGGCCCCGAGAATATCGGTGGCGGCGTTCACGCGGCTGGGCTCGAGACGATGCCGGTGCCGATCATCGCGTCGCGCGTGACGAGCGCCGCGAGCTCCCGCTCGGACATGCCGTCGGTCCCGGCGGGACGCTGCGGTAGCACCAGGTAGCGGGCATCGAAGCTGGAATCCCAGATCCGGATCTCGGTGTCGTCGGGCATCGTCAGGCCGAACTCGCCAAGCACCTCGCGCGGCCAGCGCACGATGCGGGCACGGTATTGGGGCGTCTTGTACCAGCTCGGAGGCAGTCCGAGCAGCGCCCACGGGTAGCAGGAGCACAAGGTGCACACAACCACGTTGTGCACCTGCGCCGTGTTCTCCACGACGACGAGGACCTCGGCCCCGAAGCCGGCGATGCCCAGTTCGGCGACGGCGGCGGGCGCATCGTCCAGCAGCCGCCGCCTGTAGTCCTCATCGACCCACGCACGGGCCACCACGGCGGCGCCGCGCAGCGGCCCGATGTCGTGCTCGTAAGCGTTGGTGATCTCGTCGATCGCCTCGGCGCTGACCATCCCCTTTTCGATCAGCAATGACTCAACGGCCTTCATGCGCAACGCGAGATAGGACGGATCGGTAGGGCTCATGGGTTCTCCCCCTGCAATTCGGCACCGCTGGGCGCGTGGTCCTCGAGATAGCTCTCCCACAAGTCGACGACGATCGCGTCACGCCCGGTGACGTCCGGCCACACGTCGCACGCGCGCAACCGCACCGCATAGACGTACTCAAAGTGGATTTCGCCCGACGCCACCAGCGTGTCCTCGAGAATCATTGGCCGGTGGACCATCTCGACGACTCCCGTGCATCCCTGTGCGTATCCGGGTATGCGCGTGTGGCGACGGCCCGACGCGGGTGATTCGATGCGCTTGGCGCGCACAATGTCACCGGCAGCGAAACGAGGCGGCTGCACGAGCTGCTCGGGCCCGAGCGGGGCGCCTTGGGCGACAAGGGCCCTGACCCTCTCGAGGATCTCCGCGTTGCGATCTTGCGGCAGCGGCGCGTCGGGATTCGAAAGCGCATCGGCCACGCGCGCTTCGATCTCCTCGTCCGTGAGGACGCCGGCCGATACGGCACACCGCTCGAGCGCATAAAGCCACAGTTCGGCGTAGCTCATCGACAGGTACGCGACCGGGTGCAGCGCTTCGATGGCCGCTCGATGCGTCGGGGGGATCAGCATCCCCGTGACGACGGCCGAGACGGTCGCGCCGAGCGTCCGACGCTCCCACACGGCGTGGCGAACCGGCGCAGGGGTCTCCATCGGCACGGGTCCGAGCCCCGCCATCCCACCGACATCATGTGCGCCACTCCCCATGACTACCCCGTGTTTCCTCTCGAACCTGTTATCGACAATCTTGGGGCGCGAGGGTGTCCGTCGACCGCGTTGGAAGATGTCGTCTCGTTGAGTGATCCCGATAGCCAGTTTGCGGGTCGGTGGGATATTCGATCGTCACTATTTGCGCCATCTTTCCCACAAAATGCGACACACGCTGGCCCCGACGCCACCGAGCGTCACTGGGGCTTGGCGAGTTTCGGCAGCCGAAGCCCGCGCATAGGCGAAATGGCTGGCACTACGGGTGAATTCGTCGACTCCGCACGGTCACAGCGTCGCTCGACGCCGCACGGCCGACCTATTTCGCGTTGTTGTATTTGGTGATCGCGTCGTCCAACCGCTGCAGCGCCGCACCGTAACCGGCGAAATCGCCCTTCTTCTGCGCGTCCTTTGCCTCGCCGATCGCCGCCTGAATCTCTTGCAGCGCAGCGGATTTGGCGGGCGACAGCGTCACCGATCCGTCGGGCACCGGGGGTGCGGCGACTGGGGGTGGTGAGCCGGGCGTGGCGACCGGCGCCGGCGCGCTGGGCGGCGGACTCGCGGCCGGTGTCCCGGCTTCGGTGGGCTGGATGCTGGTCGCGGCCGCACCCGCGCCCGGACCGAACAGCCCGGTCAGGGCGTCGCGCACGGTGGGTCCGTACCCGATCTTGTCGTTGTACATCATCGCCACCCGGATCAGCCGCGGGTACGACGACGCCGCGTCGCTGGCCCCCGGCGAGGCATACACGGGCTCGACGTAGAGCAAGCCGCCCTGCCCCACCGGCAATGTGAGCAAGTTGCCCCACCGGATCCGGTTCTGGTTGTCACGCCCGATCACGCCGAGGTCCTGGGACACCGCCGGATCGGTGGTGATCGCGTTGTTGGCCAGCTTCGGCCCGTTGACCTGTCCCGGGATGGTCAGCACGGTGATCCTGCCGTAGGTGGCGGGATCGGAGCTGGCGCTGATGTAGGCGGCCAGATAGTCGCGCTTGAACCGGTTCATCGCGCTGGTCAGCTGATACGACGCCGTATTGTCGTTCTTCGCAATGTTTTTCGCGACGATATAGTATGGCGGCTGGTAGCTGCTGGCCGTCGGGTTCGGGTCCAGCGGCACGTCCCAGAAATCCGAGGTGGAGAAGAACGTCACCGGATCGTTGACGTGATACTTCGCCAGCAGCATCCGCTGCACCTTGAACAGGTCCTCGGGATAGCGCAGGTGCTCGGCCAACTCCGGGGTGATGTTGCTCTTGGGCTTCACGGTCCCCGGGAACACCCGCATCCAGGCCTTGAGCACCGGGTCCTGCTCGTCCTGCTGGTACAGCGTGACGGTGCCGTCGTAGGCGTCGACCGTCGCCTTCACCGAGTTGCGGATGTAGGAGACCCGCTTGTCGGGTGCGAGCCTGTTGAACGCGACCTCGTTGGAGTCCGCGGTCGCCGACTCCAGCGACGTGAGTTCGGAATACGGGTAATTGTCCAGCGTGGTGTAGCCGTCGATGATCCACACCAGTCGCTTGTTGACGATCGCCGGGTACACCGCGCTGTCCGTGGTCAGCCACGGCGCCACCGCCTCCACCCGCCGCGCCGGGTCACGGTTGAACAGGATCTTGCTGTTCGAGCCGATCACGTTGGAAAACAAGAAGTTTCGCTCGGCGAACTTCGCGGCGAACACGCTGCGCGACAACCAGTCGCCGAGCGGGACTCCACCGAGCCCGGTGTAGGTGTAGTTCTTGGTTTCGTTGTTGGTCTCGTAGTCGTATTCGCGGTCGTTGCCGTTGCGCCCGACGATCGCGTAGTCGGCCGAGGTATTGGAGATGACCGGCCCGAAGTAGACGCGCGGCTGGTCGAGTTGGGCCGGGCCGTCGGACACCACACCGCCGTTGGCGCCGACGACGTTGACCAGGAATTCGGGGTAACCGCCGTTTTGGTTGGGATCGTTGGCGACGCCGCGGACCGTGTTGGCCGGTGACGCTATGAACCCGTTGCCGTGGGTGTAGACGCTGTGCCGGTTGATCCAGTCGCGCTGGTTTTCGATCAGCCGGTCGGGGTTGAGTTCGCGGGCCGCCACCACGTAGTCACGCAACGCGCCGTTCCGGTCGACGTACCGGTCGATGGAGAGCTGGTCGGGGAAGTAGTAAAAGTTCTTGCCCTGCTGGAACTGGGTGAACGCTGGACTGACGATCGTCGGGTCCAGCAGCCGGATGTTGGACGTGGTCGCGCGGTCGTCGGCGACCTGCTGGGCGGCGGCCTGAGCGTCGCCGGTGTAGTTGCGGTAGGTGACCTGGTCGGAGGTCAGGCCATAGGCCTGCCGCGTCGCGGCGATGCTGCGGCTGATGTATTCGCTTTCCTTTTGCGCGGCATTGGGTTTGACGCTGATCTGTTCGACGATCAGCGGCCACCCCGCGCCCACGATCAGCGAGGACAGCAGCAACAGGACGAGCCCGATCGCCGGGATTCGCAAGTCCTTGAGCACAATCGCGGAGAACACCGCGGCCGCGCAGATGAGCGCGATCGCCATCAGGATCAGCTTCGCCGGCAGCACCGCATTGATGTCCGTGTACCCGGCGCCGGTGAAGGGCTTGCCACCGCGGGTGTGCGACAACAACTCATAGCGGTCCAGCCAGTAGGCGATCGCCTTGAGCACGACCAACAGCCCGACCAAAGTGACCAGCTGGATCCGCGCCGAACGGCTCAGCGCACCCGTCCGGCCGGACAGCCGGATCCCGCCAAAGATGTAGTGGGCCAACAAGTTGGCGATGAAGGCCAGGAACACCGCGACGAACAGGTAGGACAGCAGCAACCGATAGAACGGCAGCTCGAAGGCGTAGAAGCCGAGATCCTTGCCGAACTGCGGGTCCTTGATGCCGAAGTCGCCGCCGTGCAAGAACAGCTGAATTCGCACCCAATAGCTTTGCGCGATGATGCCGGCGAGCAGGCCGATCGCCACCGGGATTCCGGCGCTCACCAGTCGCAGCCGGGACAGCACCAGGGCGCGGTAGCGCGCCACCGGATCGTTGTCGTTGCTCGGCACGAACACCGGCCGCGTGCGGTACGCCACCGCCAGTCCGGCGAACACGATGCCGCCCACCAGCAGACCCGCAACCAAGAAGACCACGAACCGGGTGACCAGCACGGTGGAGAACACCGAGCGGTAGCCGAGCTCGCCGAACCACAGCCAGTCGACGTAAGCGTCGATCAGCCGGGGGCCCGCCAGCAGCAGAGCGATCACACCCAGTGCGATAAGGATCAGAATCCGGCTGCGCCGAGTCAGCTTCGGCATCCGTGCGGTGGGCCGCATCCCCACTGGCTACGCTCCCTGATCGATGGCTAGACGGTGAC
The DNA here is from genome assembly GCF_059813315.1 of Mycobacterium sp. NGS11. Taxonomy (NCBI): domain Bacteria; kingdom Bacillati; phylum Actinomycetota; class Actinomycetes; order Mycobacteriales; family Mycobacteriaceae; genus Mycobacterium; species Mycobacterium sp. NGS11. The sequence continues at coordinate 53,349 of NZ_JCALEJ010000030.1, read as the reverse complement.
AACTCTACGCATGGCACTACCCGGGACCATCAAGGTTCGCTAGCAGCTTGGCGGCTGCCCACCCGACCCGATCGCGTGCAGCGCATCCACTGCCTGGCCGAGTGTGTCGACCTTGACCAGCCGCAGGCCGGACGGATTGTCCGAGCTGGCCTCATAGCAGTTCTTCGCCGGCACCAGGAACACCGTGGCCCCGGCGGCGTGCGCGGCGACCATCTTGTGGGTGATGCCGCCGATCTGGCCGACCTTGCCGTCGGACGAAATGGTCCCGGTGCCCGCGATGAAGTTCGACTTGGCGAGGTCCCCGGTGGTCAACTTGTCGACCACCGCCAGGCTGAACATCAGTCCGGCGGACGGCCCACCCACGTTGGCCAAGTTGAAGTTCACGGTGAACGGCGCCCATGGGGCGTCGAGCACCGCGACGCCCAGAAAGCCGTAGTCGCGGTCCTTGTTGGCGCCCAGCGTGATCTGTGCCACCCCGGCCGGCTCGTTCTTGCGGCGATAGTCGATCGTCACCACCTGGCCTGGCTTGGTGTTCTTGAGCAGTCCCGTGAACTCGTCGACCGTGGCCACCGGCACGCCGTTGACCGCGTCGATGGCGTCACCGGTCTTGAGCTTGCCCGCCGAGGGTCCCGGCTCGGGGACCTTGGCGACCGTCACCGCCGCCGGGTACTTGAGGTAGCCCAGGGCGGCATAGGCGGCGCTGTCCTCGGATTGCTTGAAGTCCGCGTTGTTGGCCTTGTCGACGTCCTCGCGCGACTTGCCCGGCGGATAGATGAGGTCGCGCGGCACCAGCTGCTCGGTGTCCGAAAGCCACAGCGTCAGTGCCTCGCCCAGTGTCAGGTCGTCGCGCTGGGACACCGTGGTCATATTGAGGTGGCCGGTTGTCGGGTGCGTCTGGGTGCCCTCGATCGCCACCACCTGCTTGCCGTCGACCTCGCCGAGCGTGTCGAAGGTGGGCCCGGGCCCCAGCGACACGAACGGCACCGTCACCACCGCCAGCAACACACCGAACACCAGGATCGGCACCAGCGCGACCACCAAGGTCAGGATGCGCCTGTTCACGCCGATCACACTAGACGGCGGCTGCGGCGCGGTGTTCAGCCACAACGTTCTACCGGGTTCAGCTACAAGCTGACCCGAGGTCGCGCCGTCCGACCTTGTGGTGAGTACCGTTGGGGGTATGGCTGACCTGCCTTTCGGCTTCTCCTCCGGAGACGACCCCGACAAACACGGGAAAAAAGATCCCGATTCGGGCTCGAACCCGTCCGACCCGTTCGCCGCCTTCGGCATGAGCGGTGAATTCGACATGGGCGACCTGGGGCAGATCTTCACCCAACTGGGTCAGATGTTCAGCAGCGCGGGCAATGTCGGACCCGGTGGAACCGGCTCGGGCCCGGTCAATTACGAACTGGCGCGGCGCGTCGCGACGAATTCGATCGGCTTTGTGGCGCCGGTTCCGGACACCACCAACTCGGCGATCGCCGACGCGGTGCGGCTGGCCGAGACCTGGCTGGACGGGGCCACGGCGCTGCCCGCGGGCACCACCAAGGCGCTGGGCTGGACCCCCGGCGACTGGGTCGACAACACGTTGCAGACGTGGAAGCGGCTGTGCGACCCGATGGCACAACAGATTTCGACGGTGTGGGCGGCGTCGCTGCCCGAAGAGGCCAAGAGCATGGCCGGCCCGCTCATGCAGATGATGTCGCAGATGGGCGGGATGGCGTTCGGGTCGCAGCTCGGGCAGGCGCTGGGCCGACTGTCCCGCGAGGTGTTGACATCGACCGACATCGGTTTGCCGTTGGGGCCCAAGGGAATTGCGGCGGTGATGCCCGACGCCGTCGAGTCGTTCGCCACCGGGCTGGAGCGGCCGCGCAGCGAGATCCTGACGTTTCTGGCGGCGCGTGAGGCCGCCCACCACCGGCTGTTCAGTCACGTGCCGTGGCTGTCGAGCCAACTGCTCGGTGCCGTCGAGGCGTACGCGATGGGCATGGAAATCGACATGTCCGGCATCGAAGAGCTGGCGCGAGACTTCAATCCGGCGTCACTGGCGGACCCGGGAGCGATCGAAAACCTGCTTGGGCAGGGCGTTTTCGAGCCCAAGGCGACGCCGGCGCAGACACAGGCACTGGAACGTCTGGAAACATTGCTAGCCCTGATCGAGGGCTGGGTGCAGGTGGTGGTGGCCGCCGCGCTGGGCGACCGGATTCCCGGGGCGGCCGCGCTGGGCGAAACGATGCGCCGCCGCAGGGCCAGCAGCGGACCCGCCGAGCAGACCTTCGCGACGCTGGTCGGCCTGGAGCTGCGGCCGCGCAAGATGCGTGAGGCCGCCGCGTTCTGGGAGCGGCTGACGGAGGCCGCCGGGGTCGACACCCGCGACGGCATCTGGCAACACCCCGACCTGCTGCCCGACGCCGACGACCTCGACGAGCCGGCGGGCTTCATCGATCGAATCATCGGCGGCGACACCAGCGGAATCGACGAGGCCATCGCCAAACTCGAGCGCGAGGGCCAGGGCCCCGACGGCCCGGGTGCCGACGGCGGCTCTGTGGATAACTGAGCGGACTCGCGACGCCCGGCGTGGCACAGTTGCGCGGTGACTTCGCGGTGCCAGGCCGTCCTTTCCACCTATGCGCTGGATCCCGCTTTGCCGGTGCTGCTGCGTCCCGACGGTGCGGTCCAGGTGGGTTGGGACCCGCGCCGCGCGGTGCTGGTCCGCCCGCCGGCCGGCCTTGCCGCCGCCGAGCTGGCCACGCTGTTGCGGACGATGTGGTCGCCGACCCCGCTATCGGAGTTGGAGCGCCGCGCCCTCGACCGCGGGCTGACCGACGCCGACGGTCTGCGCAGCCTCGTCGAGCAGCTGGTCGGCGCCGGCGTCGCCACCGAATGCGGGCGACCCCGCGCCCGGGCGGCGTCGGTGCGGATCCACGGTCGCGGGCCCCTCTCCGAGCTGCTGGTGGAGACCTTGCGCTGCTCGGGCGCCCGGATCGCGCACAGCAGCCAGCCGCACGCCGCCGTCTCGGCCGACGACGTCGACCTGGTGGTGCTGTCGGACTTCCTGGTCGCCGACCCGCGCATGGTGCGCGACCTGCACACCCAGGGCGTCGCGCATCTGTTGGTGCGGGTGCGCGACGGCATCGGGCTGGTGGGTCCGCTGGTGATACCGGGCGTGACCAGCTGCCTCGGGTGCGCGGACCTGCATCGCCGGGACCGCGACGCGGCGTGGCCGGCCATCTGCGCGCAGTTGCGCGAAACCGTCGGTGTTGCCGATCGGGCCACCGTGCTGGCGACCGCCGCGCTGGCGCTCAGCCAGGTGAACCGCGTGATCGCGGCAGTGCACGGGCAGGAAACGGCCGAGGCCGGCCCGCCCCAAACGCTCAATGCGACTCTCGAATTCGATCTGCACTCCGGCGCGATCGCCACGCGACCGTGGGCCAGACATCCGTTGTGCTCCTGCTGAAGCGCCATTTCCGTTGCGGCGCTTGGCCTCGTGGCCAGCCAGCGAGGACCGCCCGCCGCGCCGACCTGCGCTTACGAAGTGTGACAACGGGTGTTGTCGACGTCTCTCCACATCGCGCTGGTCATCATGGATGATGGATGCGTGGCAGACATCAAAAGGGGCCGTGCCGCGCGGAACGCGAAGCTGGCCAGCATTCCGGTCGGATTCGCCGGCCGGGCAGCGATCGGATTCGGTAAACGGCTGACGGGAAAGTCCAGGGACGAGGTTCAGGCCGAGCTTCTGGAGAAAGCCGCCCACCAACTGTTCACCGTGCTTGGTGAGCTGAAGGGCGGCGCGATGAAGGTGGGCCAGGCCCTGTCGGTGATGGAGGCCGCGATTCCCGAGGAGTTCGGCGAGCCGTACCGCGAAGCGCTGACCAAGCTGCAAAAGGACGCCCCGCCGCTGCCCGCCGCCAAGGTGCACCGCGTGCTCGATGCCCAGCTGGGCACCAAGTGGCGCGAGCGATTCACCACGTTCGACGACACCCCGGTGGCCTCGGCCAGCATCGGCCAGGTCCATAAGGGCGTCTGGGCGGACGGCCGCGAGGTGGCGGTCAAGATCCAGTACCCCGGCGCCGACGAGGCACTGCGCGCCGACCTCAAGACCATGCAGCGTCTGGTCGGGGTGTTCAAGCAGCTCGCGCCGGGTGCCGACATCCAGGGCGTGGTCGACGAGCTCATCGAGCGCACCGAGATGGAGCTGGACTACCGGCTGGAGGCCGAGAACCAGCGCGCGTTTGCCAAGGCGTATCACGACCACCCGCACTTCGCGGTGCCGCGCATCGTGGCCAGCGCGCCGAAAGTGGTGATCCAAGAGTGGATGCAGGGCACCCCGATGGCCGAGATCATCCGGCACGGCACCACCGAGCAGCGCGACTTGATGGGCACGCGCCTGCTCGAGCTCACCTTCGACGCACCGCGCCGGCTGGAGATGCTGCACGGCGACGCCCACCCCGGCAACTTCATGCTGCTTCCCGACGGCCGCATGGGTGTGATCGACTTCGGCGCCGTCGCGCCGCTACCCGGCGGGTTGCCGATCGAGCTCGGCATGACCATCCGGCTGGCCCGTGACAAGAACTACGACATGCTGTTGCCGACGATGGAGAAGGCCGGCTTCATCCAGAAAGGCCAACAGGTGTCGGTGCGTGACATCGACGACATGCTGCGTCAGTACGTCGAGCCGGTCGAGGTCGAGGTCTTCCACTACACCCGCAAGTGGCTGCAGAAGATGTCCACCATCGAGATCGATCGCTCGGTATCCCAGATCCGCACTGCCCGCCAGATGGACTTGCCGCCCAAACTGGTCATTCCGATGCGGGTGATCATGTCGGTGGCCGCGATCTTGTGCCAGCTCGACGCCCACGTGGCGATCAAGGCGCTGTCCGAAGAGCTGGTGCCCGGCTTCGCCGAACCCGACAGCGCGGTCGTCTAGGTCCGTCGCCCTAGGCGGCGGCCCCGTCCTGCCCACAACCCTTGCGGGGTCGTCCGCGGGGCCGTTTGAAGCTCAGAACCGAGCCGCGGTCGATGATTTCGCCGCCCCAGACGCCCCACGGTTCGGCCCGTTCCAACGCGGCGGCCAGGCACTGCCGCCGGACCGGGCAACTGGCGCACAGCGTCTTGGCCCGCTCGAGATCGGCCGGGGCGTCGGCGAACCACAGGTCGGGATCGCCGACGTGGCACGGCAGGGCTTGTCTGGGGACTGTCGGTGCCGACATGTCCTACCACCTACTTCCTGATCTGGGTTGCTTTGCAGTGATCCGGACCAGGTCGAAAAGTTGCCGACCTACAACTATGGCCACGGATCCTTTTGACTTCGGGTCCGTGGCCATCTGGGAGAAAACCGGGCGGGTGCTTACCTTGCCTTCGGTGGGCCCCCGACATCTACGGACGCGTCGGTCGCGGCGGCGGCGCGATGCTTACGCGCGGCCGCCGTGGCGGCGTGTGCGGCATGGAAGGCGGCCGCGGCCGAAACGGGGCGGGTCGCGCGGGCCACGCCTACACCGAACGCGTCGTTGAGCATCGTGGCCACCTTCCTTCTCCGTAGTGCCGAGTTTGCGGTTTCGAGGGTAAACGGTGACCGCCGATCACCACAACCGATTTTCTGACCAGCGGGTTTATCGGTCAGCGCCCGCGGACCAGTTCCAACACGTCGGGGCCGTACTGTTCCAGCTTGCGGGCGCCGATGCCGGGAATCCCGATCAACGCCTCCTCGTCGCCGGGCAGCAGCTCGGCGATGGCGATCAGCGTGTTGTCGGTGAAGACGACGTAGGCGGGCACCTTCTGCTCCTTGGCGATGTCCAGCCGCCAGGCCTTGAGCCGCAGCAACAGATCCTCGTCGATGTCGGCGGCGCAGGTCTCACAGCGCCGCAGCATGACGGCTGCCGGGGTGGTCAGGTTGTTGTTGCAGATTCGGCAGCGGGTCGCGGTGCCGCGGTTACGCCGGGACTTGCTCGGCGCCGCATCGGCGCGCGCGTGGGGCGCGATGCCGTTGAGGAACCGCGACGGCTTGCGACTCTGGCGCCCACCCGGGCTGCGGGCCAGCGCCCAGCTGAGCGCCAAATGTGTGCGGGCCCTGGTGATTCCGACGTAGAGCAGGCGCCGCTCCTCCTCGACCGCTTCGCTTTCGGCGCCGTGGGCCAACGCGTGCGAGATGGGCAGCGTGCCGTCGGCCAGCCCGACCAGAAACACCGCGTCCCACTCGAGCCCCTTGGCGGCGTGCAGCGACGCCAGCGCGACGCCCTGCACCACCGGTGGATGCCGGGCGTCGGCTCGCGTCCGCAGCTCTGCCACCAACCGGGGGAAGTCGAGCTCCGGCCGCTGGGCCACCTCGTCGTCGACCAGCTCGGCCAGCGCGGTCAGGGCCTCCCAGCGCTCCCGGGCCCGGGTGCCGACCGGCTCTTCGGCCGTCAGCCCCAACGGCTCCAGGATCGCACGGACCACGGCGGGCAGTGGCTCGCGCAGGGGCTCGGCGCCGCTGCGTTCGGCGGCGCGCTGCAGCGCCAGCAGGGCCTGCTTGATCTCCTGGCGATTGAAGAATCCCTCGCCGCCTCGGACCTGATAGGGAAGGCCGGCCTCGGTCAACGCCTCCTCGTAGATCTCCGATTGAGCGTTGACCCGGTACAGCACCGCGATCTCCGACGGCGGGGTGCCGGATTCGATGAGCCGCTTGATCGACACCGCGACCGCGGCGGCCTCGGCGGGTTCGTCGGGATGCTCGTGGAACGACGGCGCCGGGCCCGGCGCCCGCTGACCCACCAGGTGCAGCTTGCTGCCCGCGACCCGGCCGCGGGCCGCCGCGATCACCTGGTTGGCCAACGACACCACCTGCGGGGTGGAGCGGTAGTCGCGCTCCAGGCGGACCACGGTCGCGTCGGGGAACCGGCGGGAGAAGTCGAGCAGGAACCGCGGAGACGCCCCGGTGAACGAGTAGATCGTCTGGTTCGCGTCGCCTACCACCGTCAGGTCGTCGCGATCGCCCAGCCACGCCGACAGCACCCGCTGCTGCAAAGGCGTGACGTCCTGATACTCGTCGACGACAAAGCAGCGGTAGCGGTCCCGGAACTCCTCGGCCACCGCGGCGTCGTTTTCGATCGCGGCCGCGGTGTGCAGCAGCAGGTCGTCGAAATCGAGCAGGGTGACGTTCTCGTCGCGGACCTTGAGCGCCTCGTAGGCGGCGTAAACGGCTGCGACCCGCGCGGCGTCGAGCGGGATGTCGCGCGCGGCGGCGGCCACCGCGGCCGGGTATTCCTCCGGCCCGATCAACGACGCTTTGGCCCACTCGATCTCGCCGGCCAGGTCGCGCACGTCGTCGGTGCTGGCGTTGATCCGGGCGCGGCCGGCCGCGCGGGCGACGACGGCGAATTTGCTGTCCAGCAGCTGCCAGCCCGTGTCGCCGACCACCCGCGGCCAGAAATACCGCAGCTGCCGGTGCGCGGCCGCGTGAAACGTCAGGGCCGAGACCGCGCCGACGGAGTTACCGGCGCCCGCCGCGGCGTCGATCGTCCGCAGCCTCGAGCGCATCTCCCCCGCCGCCCGCTGGGTGAACGTGACCGCGAGCACCTGACCGGGCGCGACGTGACCGCCGGCGACCAGCTGGGCGATCCGGTGCGTGATGGTGCGGGTCTTTCCCGTTCCGGCGCCGGCCAGCACGCAGACCGGGCCGCGGGGAGCCAGCACGGCCTCGCGCTGCTCGTCGTCCAGCCCGGCTGTCAATGGATCGGCGACCGTCGGCATGGCGTCCATCTTGGCAGCGGTCGCCGACAAACCCCGCGCATCGCCACGCCCCAATCGGCGGGACTTGGCGTGTCGCCCCGGCGAGTCGGCGGATCCCACGCATCTCGCCGCGGCGCGTCTGCGCGGGACCCCCGCGCGGAATGCATGGTCGCCGGGCTACGTTAACGAGCTATGACCTCTGCCCCGCTCACCGTCTACACCACCTCCTGGTGCGGTTACTGCCATCGGCTCATGACGGTGCTGAAGTCCAACGGCATTCCCTACGAGGCGGTCGACATCGAGCACGACGCGGCGGCCGCCGATTTCGTCAGCTCGGTCAACGGCGGCAACCGGACGGTTCCGACGGTGAAGTTCGCCGACGGGTCGACTCTGACCAACCCCAGCGCCGCCGAAGTGAAGGCGAAGCTGGCCGAGGCCGGCGCCTAAGCGTCCGGTCAGTCGATCGCCGCCCAGGATTCGATGATCACCCGGGCGATCGAAATCGACCCGGGCAGCAACAGATTCGACTCCGACGAGCTGGACCAGTCCCCCGCCGCCAGCGCGGCACGCACCTCGTCGCGCGTGAACCAGGCCGCCTCGGCGATCTCGCCGTCGTTGAACGAGAATTCCTCGGCCGGGTCGCCGACGGCGTGGAAGCCGACCATCAGCGAGCGCGGGAACGGCCACGGCTGACTGCCCAGGTACCGCACGTCACGGACCGTCAGGCCGATCTCCTCGCGGATTTCCCGGGCGACGCACACCTCGAAAGATTCGCCGGCCTCGACGAATCCGGCCAGCAGCGAGAACATCCGCTCCGGCCACACCGCCTGGCGGGCCAGCACCGCGCGCTCACCGCCGTCGTGGACCAGGCAGATCACCGCCGGGTCGATCCTCGGGAACTCCTCATGTCCGGTAACCGGGTTGACGCGTGCCCAGCCCGCCCGGGCCGGCCTGGTCGGCGAGCCGTCCTCGGGGCTGAAACGCGCCTTCTCATGCCAGTTCAGCAGCGCGACGGCCGCGGACACCAGCTGACTGCTGGTGTCGTCGAAGATCGGACCGAGGCTGCGCAGATTCACCACCTCGGCGGGCGCATCGGGATCCTCCGGAGCCTGCAGCGGGCCGCGCACGCCCCAGACGTGACGGCCGTCCTCGAGGCGCCCCAGAAAAACGGCCTCCGACGGCGGCTTGTCGCCGATTTCGGCGGCCGCCCCGAGCACCACCCGACCGTTGGCGGCCAGCACCTGATTGCGCGAATCCACTCGCAGCAGCGCCGCATCCGCCCAGCCCGCGGTGGCGGCCTCGACGTCGGTGCGCAGCTGATCGGCGCGGTCGGCACCGACCCGCGACAGCAGTGGGACGCTGCGCAGCTGAAAGTCCGCTATCGCCATCAGTGGTCGGCGTTTCGGATATAGAGCAGTCGGTCGTTGGCCTCGATGGCGTCCACTTCCGGCGCGCCAATGCGCAGCAGGTGGCCGTCGCGCACCACGCCGAGCACGGTGTCGCGCAGGTGCCGCGGCGACCCGCCGACTTCGGTCTGCTCCACCTCACGCTCGGCGATGGCCAGCCCGGCGTCGGGGGTCAGCAGATCCTCGATCATCTCCACGACGCTGGGGGTGGTGGTGGCCAGGCCGAGGAGCCGCCCGGCGGTGGCCGAGGACACCACCACCGAGTCCGCGCCCGACTGCTGCAGCAGGTGCTGATTCTCGGTCTCCCGGATCGACGCGACGATCTTGGCCTTGGGCGCGATTTCGCGCGCCGTCAGCGTCACCAGCACCGCGGTGTCGTCGCGGCTGGTGGCGACGATGATCGAGGCCGCGTGCTGGGCGCCGGCCAACCGCAGCACGTCGGCTTTGGTGGCGTCACCGTGGAGCGTGACCAGGCCCGCGCTTTCGGCGTGCTCGAGCGCGCTGCGATCGGTGTCGACGACGACGACCTCGGTCTGAACCGTCTCGTCGCCGAGGATCGCGGCGACCGCCGTCTTCCCCTTGGTCCCGTAGCCGATCACGATGGTGTGGTTGCGCACTCTGCTCCTCCAACGCTGGATCTTCCACCCGCGGCGAGATCGCTCGGACAGCACTTCGAGGGTGGTGCCGACCAACACCGCCAAGAACGCGATCCGCAGCGCGGTGAAGATCAGGGTGTGCACCAGCCGCGCGGTTTCGGTGTACGGCGTGATGTCGCCGTAGCCGGTGGTCGACAGCGACACCGCGGAGAAGTACACGCAGTCCAGGAAGGTCAGCGGTTCGTTGCGGACGTCTCGGTAACCGTCGCGGTCCACATAGACGATGAGCGCCGCCGCGAACAGCACCACGAGTGCGATGGCCAGGCGGCGGGTGATGACCCGGATCGGACTGGCATGCTCCTCGGGGATGCGCACCACGCCGATCAGCTGGTGACCGCGCTGAGCGGTCAGGGTTTCGTCCAGACCGCTCAGCCTTCGGGACCTACCGTTGCCCACGGCGGTCCGTCATCGGCTTACCTTTTGCGCACGAGACACGCACGCGTCTTATGTAACCACGGCCACACCTCCACCAGTACTCGGGCGGCGCACGTCACACCTGGACCCGCCGGTCGCCGTCCGGAACCATCAGCAACCCGGCCACCTCGGCGCCGCTCGGCAGTTCCTCGGGGATCACGGTGGTGCGGGCGCGCACGTAGTAAAAGGCGGTGCGCACCGAGGATTCCGGGACGCCGGCCAGCGCCGCCCAGGCCTGGCGGTACACGGCGAGCTGGACGGCGGCCTGCCGCATCGCTTGCGGCCCTCGCGGCGGTTCACCGGTCTTCCAGTCCACCACGGTGGCGCCGCCGTCGGGATCGGCGAAGACGGCGTCGATGCGCCCGCGTACCAGTGTGCCGCCGATCGGCATTTCGAACGGCACCTCGATGGCGACGGGCACCCTTGCGGCCCAGGGTGATTCGGTGAAAGCATCCTGCAGCGCGGTCAGTTCCGCGGCGTCGCCGGCATCGCAATCTGCCGCGCCAGGCAGGTCGCCCAACTCGAACAAACACTCGGCGCCATAAAATCTCTGAACCCATGCGTGAAACGCATTGCCCAGCAACGCATGCGGCTCCGGCCGAGACGGCAACCGGTACGCCAACCGCCGCGCTGTACCGGCCGGATCACGCGCCAGCCCCACCAGGGAGCTGACCGACAACTGGCCCGGCAGGGCGTGGGGCGCCGGCTGCACCGACCGGGCACGCTCGGCCAGCAGTGCATCGACGTCGGCGGCCCAGCCGTCCACATCGACGCCGGTCTCGGTCGTGTCGGCCACCAGCGCCCGCCTCACCAGCGCGGCGCCATGCTCGACGTCGTCGCGCCGCCACCCCAGCGGGTCGGGCGGCCATACCGCTTCGACGACGTTGTCGCGTAGGGGGTTTCGCTCGCCGTCGGCGGGCGCGGGCGCCCAATGTTCCACCGTTCCGCAAGGGTCGCCGGCCGCGGCCGAATCGTCGATGACCGCCTTGATCTCGCAGAGGAAGTCAGACGGCCCGCGCGGCTTGATGCCGGTGGCCCCCCAGTGGTGCCCGGACACCAGCAGGGTGTCCTCGGCCCGCGTGATGGCCACGTACAACAGCCGTCGTTCCTCGTCGATGCGCCGCTGCTCGAGCTGGCGGCGATGCTCGGAGATCTTGTCCGACAGCTGCTTTCGGTTGGTGACGTCGGAGGTGTCCATCACCGGGATGCCCAGGGCACCGGCGGCCGCGCGATCGCCGCGCAACAGCGGCGGCAGCTCGGCGGCGTCGGTGAGCCAGGTGCTCTTCGACGCCGTCGACGGGAAAGTGCCGCCGGATAGGTGAGCCACCGCCACGACCTGCCACTCCAGCCCCTTTGCGGAGTGCACGGTGAGCACCTGGACGCGGTCGCGGGCGACCGTCAACGGCGCCGGCGCCAAACCGTTCTCGACGGTCTCGGCGACGTCCAGGAATGCCAGCAGGCCGGCCACCGAGGTGGCCGCCGATCCGATTGCGGGGTCGGTGCGTTCGGCGTAACCGGCGACGACGTCAGCGAACGTATCCAGGTGCTCGGTGCCGGCCCAGCCGGCACCGACCCCCGCTGCGGCCCGGACTTCGCAGTCGATGCCCAGCACACGCCGCACCTCGGCGACCAGGTCCGGCAGCGGGTGGCCGAGGTGGGCACGCAGGGCACTCAGTTCGGCGGCCAGAGCCGTGATGCGCTGATACCCAGGAGTCGAATATGCCTGCGCCGCACCGGGATCGGCGATCGCGTCGGCCAGGCATACGGTGTCGGCGTCGGGGCCGGCCGCTTTCGCGATCGCCTCGGGCGAGGACGCTTCGGCGGGCGGCGCGGCTCCGCCGAGTGCACGCGCACGCTGCCACAGCGCCGCGAGGTCGCGGGCACCAAGGCGCCAGCGCGACCCGGTCAGCACCCGCATCGCCGCCGCGCCGGCCGTCGGATCGGCGATCAGTCGCAGCATGGCCACCACCTCGGCGACCTCAGGGATGGCCAGCAGCCCGGCCAGCCCGACGACCTCGACGGGGATGCCGCGGGCGCGCAACGCGTCGGCGATGGGCGCGGCGTCGGCGTTGCGGCGCACCAGCACCGCGGCCGTCGGCGGCGCAGCGCCCTCGTCGCGGGCCCGCCGGTACTGCGCGTCGAGATGGTCGGCGATCCACTCCCGCTCGGCCATCACGTCGGGCAGCAATGCGCAGCGCACGGTGCCGGGCGGGGCATCCGGGCGCGGGCGCAGCGCGTGCACGGCCACCGATCGCCGCCGCGCCTGCGCCGAGACCGCGTTGGCCACCCGCAGGGTCGTCGGCGGGTTGCGCCAGCTGGTCCGCAACTCGCACATGGGGGCGGGGGTGCCGTCGGATCGGGGGAAGTCGGTGGTGAACCGCGGCAGGTTGGTGGCCGACGCGCCACGCCAGCCGTAGATCGATTGAATGGGGTCGCCGACGGCGGTGAGCGCCAGCCCGTCGTCGACTCCGCCGCCGAATAGTGCTGAGAGCGCGATGCGTTGGGCGTGACCGGTGTCCTGATACTCGTCGAGGAGTACCACCCGGTAGCGGCTACGCAGCTCCTCGCCGACTTGTGGGAACGCCGCCGCCAGCCTGGCCGCCGAGGCCATCTGCATCCCGAAGTCCATCGCCTTGGCGGCGCGCATGCGGTCGTTGAGCGCGTCGAGCAGTGGCACCAATTCGGCGCGTTCGGTCTGGGTGGCCAGCAACCGCAGCAGCCATTGGCTGGGGCCGCGGTCGCTTTGGTAGGGGCCCGCGGGCAGGGAGTGGATGAGCCGCTCCAGCTCCACGTGGGTGTCGCGCAGCTGGCCGGTGTCCACCAGGTGCTCGGCCAGTTGTCCCCACAGCCGCAGCACCATCGAGGTGACGGCCGCAGGCGTCTTGTCGGTCCGCAGTTCCCCGGGATAGGTGTTCACCACGTCGAAAGCCAGCTGCCACAACTCGGTTTCGCCGAGCAGCCGGGTGTCCGGTTCGACGGGCAGCAACAGCCCGTAGTCGCGCAGTAACGAGCCCGCGAAGGCGTGGTAGGTGCTGACCGTCGGTGCGCCGTCGGTGTCGACGGCCGCATCGCCGCCGGCGCCCGGCGCTCCCAGGCCGATACCGGCCAGCCGGGCCAGCCGGGACCGGACGCGGCGCAGCAGTTGGCCGGCGGCCTTGCGGGTGAAGGTCAAACCGAGCACCTGAGCGGGTGCCGCATAGCCGTTGGCGACCAGCCACACCACCCGCGCGGCCATGGTCTCGGTCTTGCCGGCGCCGGCCCCGGCGATGACCACCAGCGGCCCCGGCGGCGCGGCGATGACGGCGGCCTGCTCGTCGGTGGGCGGGAAAAGCCCCAGCGCGCCGGCCAATTCGGCGGGGCTGTAGCGCGGCGCGGTCACCGCGGGGACCCGTCGGCGTGGGCCGGACAGTTCGGCCGGACGGGGCAGTGCGCGCAGCCGTCGTTGCGCCGCGCGACGAACTGCGGTCCGGACGTCGCGCCGGCCGCACGCGCGATGATCTCGCGCCATTCGTCCCCGGCGGCGGTGGTCAGCGGATCCTGTTCGCGTTCAGCCACTCCCGATGCCCCGGCCTTACCGAGGTACACCAACCGCGCGCCGCCGGGCTCGACGTTGTCGGCACCGTTGCCGAGCAGTCCCTCCGCCACCGCCAGCTGATACACGGCCAGCTGGGCGTGTTGCTGTGCATCGTCCTTGCTGGCCGGGTTCTTGCCCGTTTTGATGTCGACGATCACCAGCCGCCCCGCGGCGTCGCGCTCCAGCCGGTCGACCCGGCCACGCAGTCGCACCTCGCCGCCGTCCCCGGTGCTCAGGGTTCCGTCGATCTCGACCTCGACGCCGACCTCGGTCAGCGCGCCCCGGGTCTGCGCCCGCCACTCGATGAACGCCTCCAGCATGGCGCGGTGTCGGGCCAGCTCGTTATCCGAATGCCATTGCGCCGCAACGGGCAGATGCTCCCAGGCGCGGTCCAGCTCGGCCAGCAGTTCCGATTCGCTGCGGTGCGGCTCGGCGATCAGGGCGTGCACCATCGACCCGATCGCCGAGCGCACGTCGCGCGGGTCGGATCCGCCGTGCCGCTCGGCGAGCCAGCGCAGCGGGCAGTCGCTGAGTGTCTGCATGGTCGAGGGCGTCAAGGTGACCACGTCACCACTGCCGTGCAGCGGTTCGCCGGTGCTGATCGGGGTCAATCCGTGCCATCCGGCCGGGTCGGCGCCGGGTACGCCGGCTTTGGCCAGCCGTGCCAATTGCGTTGCCGCGCAGTCGCGGGCGCGATCGTCCACCGCCCCGTCGGGCGCGCACACCACCCCACGCAGCCGGCCCACCAGCGCGGACGCGGACAACACCCGCGGCGCCGAGACCGGTTCGCTATCGGCGTCGTCGTCGGCCCACTGCGCGATCTCGGTGAAGAAGACCGACGGCAGCGCCGCCTCCAGACCCGCCCCACCGGTCTCGCTGTCGACGGCCGTCACCAGCAGCCGGCGCCGGGCCCGGCCCAGCGCCGCCACCAGCAGCCTGCGCTCCTCGGCCAGCAGCGGAGCCCGCACCGAGGCGTCCGCGCCGACCCCGTCCAGCACGTCCAGCAACCGCTGGGTGGCCAGCACGCCGCCACGCGGAACGGTGTTGGGCCACAAGCCATCCTGCAATCCCGCGATGACCACGAAATCCCATTCGTGCCCCAGCGCGGCGTGCGCGCTGAGCACCCTGACCTGCTCGGCCACGGTGGCGGGCTCGGTGGCGGCGCTCGGTAGCGCCAGCGAGGCGATGTGCTCGGCCAGACCGCGCAACGACGCACCCGAGGTGCGCGCGACATAGTCGTCGGTGACCTCGAACAACGCGGTCACCGACTCGAGGTCCCGGGTGGCCTGCGCCGCGGCGGGGCCGCCGCGCTCGCTCACCGACAGCCAGCGGCGCTGCAGCCCTGACCGGTGCCAGGCGGCCCACAGGGTGAAGCGAGGGTCGGCACCGGCGGCATGCGAGCGCGCTGCCGCGTCCAGCACCGCGCGGACCTTGCGCAGCGCGGCGAATTGCGGCCCCGCAGGCGTCGCGTCAGCGGACAGCGCCTCGGCCAACAGGTCGGCGAAGTCTCCCGGGGGGCGAGAAGGGTTGGCGCGCTGCAGGGTTCGGCGCAGCCGACGCAACGAAACCGGATCGACGCGCCCGATAGGGCCGGTCAGCAACGCCAGCGCCTGCTGCCCGTCGAGCCCGTCCGCGGTCGCCAGCAGCACGGTCAGCAGGGCCCGCGCGGCCGACTCCTCGGACAGCGGCCCGGGTACCGCGGGTGCCGCCACCGGCACTCCAGCCGCGGCCAGGGCCCGCGGCAATCGCGCGCCGGCCCGCGGCACCGACCGGACGATGACCGCCATCTGCGACCAGGGCACGCCGTCGATCAGGTGCGCACGCCGCAGCGCGTCGGCGATGGTGGCCGCCTCGGCGTGCGCCGACGCGGCCAGACGCACCGTGACGGATCCCTCCCCCGCACCGGCGCCGTCGATCCGCCGGCCGCTGCTGCCGCCGGGTAACCGGCCGGCGATGCCGCTGACCCCGCGCGCCACGGCGGGGGCGCACCGGTGCGACGTCGTCAGCGTCACCGAGCGCGAGTCGCCGCCGAGCAACCCGGCCGGTTCGCCGCCCCGGAAGCCGAACACCGCCTGGTTGGGATCGCCGGCGATCAGCGCCAGCTCGGCGCCCGCCGCGAGGACCCGAACCAGGCGCGCCGCCTGCGGGTCGAGCTGCTGGGCGTCGTCGATCAGCAGAACGCGGATCCGGCCGCGTTCGGCCGACAGCAACTCGGGGTCGACCGCAAACGCTTCCAATGCGGCGCCGACCAATTCGGCTGCGCCCAGGGCCGGTGTGGTCGCCTCCGGCGCGGCGGTCCCCACCGCCGCGCGCAGCAGCATCACTTGCTCGTACTGGCGCGCGAATTGGCCGGCCGCGCTCCATTCCGGCCGCCGGCAACGACGGCCGAGCCGCTCCAGCTCATGGGGATCGACGCCGCGTTCGGCGCAGCGGGCCAACAGGTTTCGAAGCTCGGCCGCGAAGCCGGCGGTGCTCAGCGCGGGCAGCAGCTGGGCGGGCCACGCCGTCGCGGCGCGCGGTCCGTCCTCGAGGTCTCCGGCCAGTAGTTCCCGGATGATGGCGTCCTGCTCGGCGCTGGTGACCAGCCGCGGGGGCGCCTCGCCGGCGCGTTCGGCGGCGCGCCGCAAGACCGCGTACGCGTACCCGTGCACGGTCCGCACCAGCGGCTCGCTGACGGCGGCCCGGCCTCCTATGGGTCGCGAGCGCAGCAACGCCGTCGTCAACGCGCTGCGCTCGGCCATCCCGATCCGGCCCGAACCGGTAAGCAGCAGAACCGATTCCGGCTGGACACCGGCCTCGATCCGGGCCACCGCGGCGTCGATCAGCAGGCTGCTCTTACCGGTGCCGGGCCCGCCGAGAATTCGCAGCCGTCCACGCGCCCCGGGGTCTAAGACGCTGCTCGCTTCGGCATCCCAGGTGTAGGCCATGACGGCATGACATCACGAGGGTCCGACAGATCCGCTAGCGCACGACGAACGCCGCCTGCACCTACCCTGGAGCGGGAGCGAACGACGTCCCGAAGGAGGGGGTTGAAGACCATGCACGACGACGAACGCGGCTTTCCCATCGACGAGGCGCCGGAGGGCGACGCGGTCGAACAACGCCGGCCCGCGGATTCCGATGACGAGACCGGTCTGGACATCGACTACGTCGCGGCCGGGGACCGGGAGGCCAACGAGGCCGACGTGATCGAGCAGGCCTACATCGTCTCCACCGAGGACGACCGGGATGACGACCGGTGAGGACCGCCCGCCGCTCCCGATAGTGGCGGCTGGCACCATCGACGCGTGACCGCGAAGTTGCATGTGCACCGCTACGGCCCGTCCGGTCCCGCAGAGGTCCTGGCGTTGCATGGATTGACCGGCCATGGCCAGCGCTGGGGTCATCTGTCCGGCTTTCTGCCCGGGATCGGCATCGCCGCACCGGATCTGGTCGGCCACGGCCGGTCGTCGTGGGCCACGCCGTGGACCATCGACGCCAATGTCGCGGCGTTGGCCGCGCTGCTCGACGAGCAGCCCGACACGCCCGTGGTGATCGTGGGTCACTCGTTCGGTGGCGGGCTGGCGATGCACCTGGCCGCGGCGCGGCCCGACCAGGTGGCGGGGCTGCTGCTGCTCGACCCGGCGGTGGGGCTGGACGGCGGCTGGATGCGCGAGATCGCCGAGGCGATGCTCTCCTCGCCCGACTATCCGGACGCCCAGGAGGCGCGGATGGAGAAGGTGCACGGCTCCTGGTCGGATGTGGAACCTGCCCTGCTCGACGTCGAGATCGACGAACATCTGGTCACGCTGCCCGGCGGGCGCTACGGCTGGCGGGTCAGCCTGCCGGCGATGATGTCGTACTGGAGCGAGCTGGCCCGCGACGCGGTGCTGCCGCCGGCCAAGACCCCGACCGTTCTGGTGCGGGCCAAGCGGACCACCCCGCCCTATGTCACCGACGAACTGATCGACGGCCTGGCGCAACGGTTGGGATCGGATTTCCGGCTGCTGGATTTCGACTGCAACCACATGGTGCCCTACGCCAAGCCCGACGAAGTCGCCGCGCTGACCCGCGAGCTGTTGGGAGCCCGCTGACCGTGGCGCCGGTGACCGACGAGCAGGTGGAGCGGGTGCGTGCACTGGTCGCCGCGATCCCGTCCGGTCGGGTCGCCACTTACGGCGACATCGCTTCTGTCGCAGGGCTTTCCAGCCCGCGCATCGTCGGGTGGATCATGCGGACGGATTCCTCGGACCTGCCCTGGCACCGGGTGATCACCGCCTCCGGGCGCCCCGCACGCCACCTGACGACCCGGCAGCTGGAGTTGCTGCGCGCCGAAGGCGTGCTGGCGACCGACGGCAGAATCGCGCTGCACGAGGTTCGCTACGAGTTTGCCGACGGAGGTTAGTGGCGATCGCCCGCGGGGCGGAGCCGAGCGCTGGGGGTACTCCCCAGCTCCGCGGGGACCCCACCCGCTTGCGGGGGACGGGTCGTCACGCGGCCAGGTCAGAGCACCAGCCGGACCAGCGCCGCGGTGCGGGCCAGGCCGGGGAACGCCTCGGCGGTGGACCGCGGGTGCAGCGCGTGAACCGCGAGGCGAAACATCAACGCCCGCAACAACATCTGCGGCCATTCCGGCAGGGCGTTCCAGCGTTCGATCAGGCCGTCGTCGGCCTCTCCCCAGGACAGCGCGTCGATGACGACCACGCCGGCCGCCCACGAGGCGGGCCGCCAGTACGGGGTGATGTCGGTGATTCCCGGCGCAGCGGTGCCCACGAAAAGCACTGTGCCGTAAAGGTCTCCGTGAACCAGCTGGTTGGGGCTCTTGGTCGGCTTGCGCAGGGTGGCCAGCTGGTGGATCAGCTCCACCGAGCGTTCGGCGTCCGCCGCCGGGGGAGCCACCCTTGCGCCCGGGGGCACCGCGGCCAACGGCCGTTCCTCCCAGGCCGCCCGATCGGCGGCGATGAAGATGTCGACGTCGCCCCACGGCGCGGCCGGCCCCTGGGTCAGAAAGCGGGGGCGGTCCAGTTTGCCCGTCGCCTCGTGCAGGCGTACCGCGGCGGAGACGACCTCGTCGTGGCGGGGCTCCGGCGTCCCGGCCACGAAGGTGTCCGCCCGCCACCCGGAAACGACGTAGCGCCCGTCGGTCGAACGGACCGGCCGGGCCAACCGGACGCCGTCGACGAACAGGGTTTCGCGGACCCGTGCCGACCAGGCCGCGCGCGCGTTGTCGGCCACCAGCGACAGGACCACTTCGCCGCACCGGAAGCCGCCCTCCCAGCTGGCACCCAGATAGACGGGTTTCACACCGGCCAAGCCGAACGCCGACAGCACATGATCCGGCGGTGGCTCGACTGTCACACCGGTACTCTAACGAGTCCAACAGGCGCAATCAGTCAGTACATGATCATGTCGGGTTGCATCTGCTGCGCCCATGCCACGATCCCGCCCTGCAGATGCACCGCATCGGCGAATCCGGCCTCGCGCAGCACCGCCAGCACCTGGGCCGAGCGCACCCCCGTTTTGCAATACAGCACCGGCGGGCGGTCCTGCGGCAGCTTTGCCAAACCCTCGCCGGAATTGATCGACGACTGCGGAATCAGCTGGGCCCCCTCGATGTGAACGATGTCGAACTCCACCGGCTCGCGCACGTCGATCAGGGCCAGCTTCTTGCCGGAATCCAGCCAGTCGCGCAACTCCCGTGGGGTGATGGCCGACGCGTCGTGCGCCGGGGGCTGCGGCGCCACACCGCACAACTGCTCGTAGTCGACGAGCTCGGTGATCTTCGGCCGGGACGCGTCCGACGGATCGCGGCGGATCGCGATGGTGCGGTAGGTCATCTCCAGCGCGTCATAGATCATCAACCGGCCCAGCAGCGAGTCGCCGATCCCGGTGATGAGTTTGATCACTTCGGTGCTCATCACCGAGGCGATGGAGGCGCAGACGATGCCCAGCACACCGCCCTCGGCGCAGGAGGGGACCGACCCGGGCGGCGGGGGCTCGGGGTAGAGGTCGCGATAGTTGAGTCCGCGTCCGTCCGGCGCGTCCTCCCAGCACACCGAGACCTGGCCCTCGAAGCGGTAGATCGACCCCCACACGTAGGGCTTCTTCGCCAGCACCGCGGCGTCGTTGACCAGGTACCTGGTGGCGAAGTTGTCGGTGCCGTCCACGATCAGGTCGTAGCAGCCGAACAACTCGACCGCGTTGGTCGAGTCCAGGCGGAACTCGTGCAGCCGCACGTCGACGAGCGGGTTGATGGCGACGATGGAGTCGCGCGCCGACTGGGCCTTCGACCGCCCGACGTCGGCAACCCCGTGGATGATTTGGCGATGCAGGTTCGACTCGTCGACCACATCGAAATCGACGATGCCGATCGTGCCCACGCCGGCGGCCGCCAGGTAGAGCAACGTCGGCGCGCCCAGCCCGCCCGCACCAATCACCAGGACCCGCGCGTTCTTGAGCCGCTTCTGCCCCTCCGGACCAAGGCCGGGAATGATCAGGTGACGGCTGTAGCGGGCCACCTCGTCGCCAGTCAGGTGAGCTGCGGGCGCCACCAAGGGCGGCAGCGGCGTCGACACTGCGAAACATCTCCTCGTCGGCCTAGTGGAAAGCGTCTACCACCATCACAGCAGCCCGCCGAGGCCGCGGCAACGCGCTGAGGCGCGTCAGGCGATCGGGTACGGCC
Organism: Mycobacterium sp. NGS11; assembly: GCF_059813315.1. Classification (NCBI taxonomy): domain Bacteria; kingdom Bacillati; phylum Actinomycetota; class Actinomycetes; order Mycobacteriales; family Mycobacteriaceae; genus Mycobacterium; species Mycobacterium sp. NGS11. Next base: position 32,931 of record NZ_JCALEJ010000030.1, on the reverse strand, counting down.
AGGGATTGAACCGGCAGGTCTTCCCGTCGGCCTTGACGACATCGGGGTCGAACTGGGCGGCGTCGTTGTTCGACGTGGAGAACGTCTGCTGCATCATCACCGGGGCCAGGGCGCCCTGCTGCTCACACGCCTCGTGGTGCAGGTATCCGATGGCGTGGCCGACCTCGTGGTTGATCACGTATTGCCGGTAGGACCCGATGTCCCCTTCGAATGGCACGGCTCCCCGTATCCAGCGGGCCTCGTTGAGGAAGACCCGCGCCTCCCGGTTTGCGCCGAAAACCGGGTTGTAGCAAGAGGTTTCGAGACGGAACTCGTAGCCGCAGCCCTCGCGCACCGTGACAGGCGACACCAAGGAGATCCGAAAGTCGGGTTTGCCGTTGTCGATCCGGATGAACGCGAACTGCGGGTTGTGCGTCCAGCCCTTCGGATTGCCCAGCGTCTGCTCGACCATCTGGGCGAAGGCGTCGTCGCCGCCGAACATCGTCGGGTCGATGCCGTTCTCCACCTCGACGGTGTATCTGAACACCTTTGCGGTGCCCTGGCCGATCTGGGGCGTGGCGCCCGGCACCACGTGCCACGTCTTGTCGCCCGCTTCGGTGAACGGGCCGCCGTCGGGCAGGGTCCCGGCCGGCAGGTTGGCGTCGAACGCGGCGAGCCCGCGCGGCGGCGCGTCGATGATCGTGGTGCCCACCGCTCCGATCGCCGGCGGGCTCTGAATGGGACGGCTGGCGGTCGGCTCGGGCGCGCCGGTGCCGGTCACCGTCTGGTACAGGACCACCGCGGTGAGCACCACCAGCACGGGCAGGGCGTAGGCACGCCATCCATAGGTGGAGACGAACCGCCCCAGCCAGGTTTGTTTACGCCATTGCCGCGGCCGCTCGCGGTCGGCCCGGGCCCGCCCGGCTTCCCGCGCAAGTGGGTCGCGCAGCGCCCGCAGCGGCTCCCGCCACTCGTCGCGTAACACCGGCACGCGACCCGTGCTGCGCGGCGGCCGGGGCGAAGTCATTTCCCCAGGATTACACAGCCGCCGACCGGCGCCGTCCGTGGCGCGCCCGAATCCGCCGTCCGACACCGCTTCTGCCTGCGGCGACGACCGCGATGACGGTCGCATCGACTCCTCGGGTAGTAAGGTACCTTCCACGGGCTGCGAGCGGCTGACCCCGCCTTAACGGGCCGGCCGCCGACAATCAGATGAGGAATGGATGAGCGAACTCGCCAAGGTGCCGGCGCGCCGCGCCGTCAGAGCGGCTGACCGCGGTCGGCCGACAGACGGAGCTGCCGTTTCAAACCGGCGAGGCAACAGGTTGCCCCGCGACGAGCGGCGCGGCCAATTGCTCATCGTGGCCAGCGACGTGTTCGTCGACCGCGGCTACCACGCGGCCGGCATGGACGAGATCGCCGACCGCGCCGGAGTCAGCAAACCCGTTTTATATCAACACTTTTCGAGCAAGCTCGAGCTGTACCTGGCGGTGCTGGCGCGCCACGTGCACAATCTGGTCTCGGGTGTTCAAAACGCGCTGAGCACCACCACAGACAACCGGCGCCGACTGCACTCCGCGGTCCAGGCATTCTTCGATTTCATCGAACACGACAGCCAGGGTTACCGGCTGATCTTCGAGAACGACTACGTCACCGAACCCGAAGTGGCCGCCCAGGTTCGCGTGGCCACCGAATCCTGCATCGACGCGGTCTTCGCGTTGATCAGCGAGGATTCCGGGCTGGACCCGCACCGGGCCCGGATGATCGCCGTCGGTCTGGTCGGCATCAGCGTCGACTGCGCCAGGTATTGGCTGGACTCGGACCGCCCGATTTCCAAGGCGGACGCGGTCGACGGCACGGTCCAGTTCGCCTGGGGCGGGCTGTCACACGTGCCGCTCACCCGCTCCTAATCTCACTTGCCGGCGTGTTTGCCGGTTTCGGCGCTGATCCCGAAGCCCACCCGGCGTGCGTCGGCGATGCCGATCTCGACGTAGGCGATTCTGGTGGTGTGAATCAGGAAACGGCGGCCCCGCTCGTCGCTCAGGCGCAGCAGACCGGAGGCGTCGCTCAGCGCGGCGCTGACCAGTTCTTCGACCTCGGCGGGCGTCTGGGTGCTGGCCAGGACCAGCTCGCGCGGACTATCCGTGATACCGATCTTGACCTCCACGGTCACCCCTTCCATGGGTCTTGCAGCCTTGCGCAGGTGTTGCCGTCCCGGCCCTGTCAGCAGCAGGCTAGTGGACGCGGCTGAACCCCACCTCGCCGCGTCCCCACACTTCGCGGTCAGCGAAACCTTGGTCGCAGCCCGGTAACGATTCGCTTGCAGGTTGTCTCGGCCGCCCGCGCGCTGCCCGATCCGTGCTTTCACATGGCTAACTTCGGCAACATGGGTACCACGTGGGCGCACCTTGACGACCGGATCCGGGATTACCCCGCGGACGAGCTCGACGAGCTCGACGACGCCGATCCCTACTTGAACGCCGATTACAACTGGACGGGCTGGCCGGCCGATTCGCGCTGGCGCCCCGCCACGGCGGTGCTGGGCGCGGTGGTCGCCCTGGGCGCCATCGCCACCGCGGTCATCATCAACAGCGGCGACAGCGCGTCCACCAAGGCCACGGTGGGCGCGCCGGCTCCCCACCCGGTGACCTCGGCACCCGCGACGACGAAGGCATCCGCGGCACCCAGCGCCGCCCCGCGCCCGACCCAGCTACCGCCCGAGACCGTCACCACGGTGACCACCCCCAGCGCCGCGCCCATCGCGCCGCCGGCGGTGGCGGCGCCAACGGTCGCGCCCCCGCTCGCGGCGGCACCGCCGTCGGCCGCGCTCAACCCGCGCACCATCGTCTACAGCGTCAATGGAACCAAGCAGCTGCTCGACCTGGTGAACATCGTCTACACCGACGCGCGGGGCGTGCCGCAGACCGAGTTCAACGTGTCGCTGCCGTGGTCGAAGGTGGTGGTGCTGAACCCCGGCGTGGAGACCGAATCCGTCGTCGCGACCAGCTTCTACGGCCGGCTCAACTGCTCGGTCTTCAACGCCGCCGGTCAGCGGATCATCGCGTCCAACACCTCGAACATGGCGACCTGCGCCGGCTGAGGCCAAACGGCCGAGCCGCGCTCAGCTCAGGCCCAGTTCGTGCATGCGACGCTCGTGCGTCTGCTGCATCCGGTCGAAGAACGCGTTGAGCTGGCCCAGCCCGCCGGCGCCCGACATCACCAGGTCGACCAGCTCGTCGTGGTCGGCCAGCAGGTACTGGGCCTGAGTTATTGCTTCGCCGAACAACCGGCGTGACCACAGCGCCAGCCGGCTGCGTTGCTTGCCACTGGCCGTCACCGCGGCGCGCACTTCGGCGACGACGAATTGCGAGTGCCCGGTCTCCGACAGCGTCGCGCGAACCACGTCGGCGACCTCGGCGGGCAGACCGTGGGCGATCTCCAGGTAGAGATCGGCCGCCAGGGCGTCGCCCACATACGTCTTGACCAAGGCCTCGAGCCACGTGCTGGGCATGGTCAGCCGGTGGTAGTTCTCGAGCGCCGAGACGTATTTGGACATCGCCGACACCACGTCCACGCCGCGGCTTTCCAGGGCGTCGCGCAGCTGCTCGTAGTGCTGCATCTCGGCGGCGGCCATGCTCGCCATCGATATCCGTCCGCGCAGGTCAGGGGCCATTCGAGCCTCGTCGGTGAGTCGATAGAACGCGGCGATCTCGCCGTAGGCCAGGACTGCGAACAGCTCGTTGACGCCCGGGTGATCGGCCGACAGCCGCGGGGCGGGCGAATCGTCGATGTTCTCGGCGGCCAGATCGGCTTGGGAGGGCTGGCAGGAGGGCCGGGTCATGGCAACACTGTAGTCGGCTGACCTAGCGCAAAATGGGAGCCGGCTGTCGACCAGCTATCATGTAGGTAGATGGCGGCTTTATTCATGCCGTATTTGTTTTTCAAGCCGCTATCGGCGAAATGTGCGTGCACAGCTGGCCCGCCCTAACTGGGCCATCCCAGACTGAGCCAGGGCCGGCGACTCGGCGACGAAATCGGAGTCGGAACTCGTGCGCGCGTGACCGCGACAGAGAAATACCGACACAAACCGATACGTCACCGAGAGGCTACCTACCCACGCATGACCGCACTCACCAGCACAACTGAACTGACCCCCCAACCCACATTTGCGCAACTCGGCGTCCGCGACGAAATCGTGCGCGCGCTCGCCGAAAAGGGGATCGAAACCCCTTTCGCCATTCAAGAACTGACCCTGCCGATGGCGCTCGCCGGCGACGACCTGATCGGGCAGGCCCGCACGGGCATGGGCAAGACGTTCGCGTTCGGCGTGCCGCTGCTGCAGCGCATCACCGCCGGCACCGCCGCGCGGCCCCTCAACGGCACACCGCGGGCGCTGATCGTCGTGCCCACCCGCGAGCTGTGCCTGCAGGTCACCGATGACCTCACGCTCGCGGCCAAGCACCTGATCGCCGAGGGCGGCCGGCCGCTCTCGGTGGTCCCCATCTACGGCGGACGCCCCTACGAGCCGCAGATCGAGGCGCTGCGCGCCGGCGCCGACGTCGTGGTGGGCACGCCGGGCCGGCTGCTCGACCTGAGCCAGCAGAACCACCTGCAACTGGGCGGGCTGTCGGTGCTGGTGCTCGACGAGGCCGACGAGATGCTCGACCTGGGCTTCCTGCCCGACATCGAACGCATCCTGCGCCAAATCCCGACCGACCGGCAATCCATGCTCTTCTCGGCGACCATGCCGGACCCGATCATCACGCTGGCCCGCACGTTCATGAACCAGCCCACCCACATCCGGGCGGAAGCGCCGCACTCGGCGGCCACCCACGACACCACCGTTCAGTACGTATACCGGGCCCACGCCCTGGACAAGGTGGAGCTGGTCAGCCGGGTGCTGCAGGCCGAGGGCCGCGGCGCGACGATGATCTTCACCCGCACCAAGCGCACCGCCCAAAAGGTGGCCGACGAGCTGGCCGAGCGCGGCTTCGCGGTGGGCGCGGTGCACGGCGACCTGGGCCAGGCGGCCCGCGAGAAGGCGCTGAAGGCCTTCCGCACCGGCGAGATCGACGTGCTGGTCGCCACCGACGTCGCCGCCCGCGGCATCGACATCGACGACATCACCCATGTCATCAACTACCAGATCCCCGAGGACGAACAGGCCTACGTGCACCGCATCGGCCGTACCGGCCGCGCAGGCAAGACCGGTATCGCGGTCACCCTGGTGGACTGGGACGAGCTACCCCGCTGGTCGCTGATCGACAAGGCGCTGGGGCTGGACTGCCCCGAGCCCGCCGAGACCTACTCCAATTCGCCGCACCTCCACGCCGAGATGGGCATCCCCGCCGAGGCCACCGGCACCGTGGGCGCGGCCCGCAAGCCGCAAGGCCAGCGCCGCGGCGGTGACCGCGACGGCAGGAAGCCGGAGCAGAAGTCGGAGCGGCCCGCGCGCCGCTCCGGCACCCGCCGGCGCACCCGGGGCGGCCAGCCCGTCACCGCGCACCCGTCGGGCAACGGGGCCGCCAGCAGCAACGGCGAGGCCACCGCGGACACCGCGACCGCCTCGCCCCCGGGCAACGCGGGCTCCACCCGGCGCCGCCGCCGGCGTCGCAAGCCCGCCGAAGGGCAAGCCGCCACCGCGGCCGCGGCCGGCACGCAGAGCAACTAGAGGTTCGCGCCGACGCATGGTCAGACCCGAGCGCCGGACCACAGGCGACATCGTCGCCGCCGCGGCCATCGTGGTCGTCGTCGCCGCCATCGCGGCGCTGGTCTGGTGGAGCAGCGACGCTCGCGCCACCATCAGCCGGCCCGCGGCCTTTCCCGCACCCAACCCCACCCCGGCCCGTCAGGTGCCCGCCGGCCTGAAGCAGCTGTGGAGCGCCGCCAGCCCGGCCACCACCGCCCCGGTGGTAGCCGGCGGGGAGGTCGTCACCGCCGCCGGGCGCCAGATCGACGGGCGCGATCCCGATACCGGCCAGTCCCGCTGGAGCTACGCCCGCGACATCGACCTGTGCGGGGTCACCTGGCTGTACCGCTACGCCGTCGGCGTCTACCGCGACGAACGCGGCTGCGGCCAGGTGAGCACGCTCGACGGCGCCACCGGCCGTCGGGGGCCCGCCCGCAGCGGCTACGCCGACCCGAGGGTGCGGCTCTCCTCCGACGGCATGACGGTGTTGTCGGTCGGCGACACCCGGCTGGAGCTGTGGCGTTCGGACATGGTCCGGATGCTGGCCTACGGCGAGACCGACGCGCGGGTGAAGCCGTCGACGCGCGGACTGCACTCCGGATGCAAGCTGATCTCGGCCGCGGCCAGCTCGCAGGCGGTGTCGGTGCTGGAGAGCTGTGCGAATCAGGCCGACCTGCGGCTGGTGCTGCTGCGGCCGGGCAAGGACGACGACGAACCCCAGCAACACATCGTGGCCGAACCGGGGATCGCGCCGGATTCGGGCGCCCGGGTGCTGACCGTCGCGGAGAACACCACCGCGGTCTACCTGCCCGCGCCGCAACCTCGCGTCGACGTGATCGACCAAACCGGCGCCACCGTGTCGAGCACCCCGCTGCCCAAGCCGCCGTCGCGCTCGGCCGCGGTCTCGCACCCTGGCAGCCAGATCACCTGGTGGACCGGCGATTCGCTGATGGTCTTCGACGCGAACACGCTGGCGCTGCGCTACACCATCGCCGCGGGCGACAAGACGCCGCTGGGTCCCGGGGTGATGATGGCGGGCCGGCTGCTGGTGCCTCTCACCGACGCGATCGGGGTCTACGACCCGCTGAGCGGCGCCAACGAACGCTACATTCCGGTGGACCGGTCGACGAGCGCCCCGCCGCCGGGCAATCCGGTGTTCCCGGCCGTGATCGGGTCCCGGGTGCTCGAGCAGCGCGGTGACACCCTGGTCGCACTGGGCTAGTTAGACCTCGACGGCGAACGTCGGCAGCGGCTTGCCGCTCTTCCAATGCTTCAGCAACGCCGCCGCCAGATCGCCGTAGGCCACCGCGCCCTTGTTCTTGCGGCCGGCCATCACCGACGAGCCGGAGGCGCTGGCCTCGGCGAATCGCACGGTGCGGGGAATCGGCGGGGCCAGCACCGGCAGGTTGTACCGGTCGGCGACGTCGGCCAGGACGTCGCGGGTGTGGGTGGTGCGCGAGTCGTACAGCGTCGGCAGGGCGCCGAGCAGTCGCAGCTCCGGGTTGGTGATCTGCTGGACGTCGGAGACGGTGCGCAGGAACTGGCCGACCCCGCGGTGCGCGAGGGTCTCGCACTGCAGCGGCACGATGACCTCGTCGGCAGCCGTCAGCCCGTTGAGGGTGAGCACGCCCAGCGACGGCGGGCAGTCGATGATCACCACGTCGAACTCGTCGCCGAGTTTGGCCAGGGCGCGCTTGAGCGCGTATTCGCGACCGGCCCGCATCAGCAGCATGGCCTCGGCGCCGGCCAGGTCGATGTTGGCCGGCAGCAGCGTCATCCCCTCCGCCGTCTCGACCAGCGCGGCGTTGGGTTCGACGTCGCCGAGCAGCACCTCGTGCACGGAGACCGGTAGCTTGTCCGGGTCTTGGCCCAACGAGAAGGTCAGGCAGCCCTGCGGATCGAGGTCGACCAGCAGCACCCGTTTGTCCTCGTCCAGCATCGCCGCACCCAGCGACGCGACCGTGGTCGTCTTGGCGACACCCCCCTTTTGGTTGGCCACCGCCAATACCCGGGTCTTAGCAGCCATAGGCGCGGCTCTCCCCTCTGCGTAATCGCCATGCGCTCAACAACGCCCATCCTGGCACGTTCGCCCGCCGTGCGCTGCGGCCTGAGCAACCACCGCGCGTCGTCCGGCAGAATCGATCGATATGGGCTTGCACAACCACCGCCTGGTGCTGCTGCGTCACGGCGAGACCGAGTGGTCGAAGTCCGGCCAGCACACCGGCCGCACCGAGGTCGAGCTGACCGAGGCCGGCCGAACGCAGGCCGAACTGGCCGGCGACGTACTCCGAGAACTCAAACTCGTTGATCCCCTGGTGATCAGCAGTCCGCGGCAGCGTTCCCTGACCACCGCGCAGCTGGCCGGGCTGTCCGTCGACGAAATGTCCGAGCTGCTGACCGAATGGGACTACGGCTCCTACGAGGGCCTGACCACGGAGCAGATCCACGAGACGGTGCCCGATTGGCTGGTGTGGACGCACGGCTGCCCGGGTGGTGAGACCGTCGAGCAGGTCAGCGAGCGCGCCGACGCGGCCGTCGCGACGGCGCTGGAGCACATGGAGACGCGTGACGTCATCTTCGTCAGCCACGGCCACTTCTCCCGCGCGGTGATCACCCGCTGGGTAGAACTGCCGCTGGTCGAGGGCAGCCGCTTCGGCATGATCACCGCGTCGATCGCGGTCTGCGGGTTCGAGCACGGGGTACGGCAGCTGCGGGCGCTCGGATTGACCGGTCAGTGAGCAACCAACCGCCATTCGCGCTGTGCGGGCCGACCAGAACCCTGATTGCCGAAGGTGTGCGGCGCCGTTACGGCGAGGTGGGTGCGGCGCAGGCCGCGCTGCAATCGGGGGAAGCGCCGATTGTGTTGGGCGCGTTGCCTTTCGACGTCACCCGGCCGGCTGCGCTGTTGACGCCCGAGACGGTGGCCGCCACGAACGGACCCCCGGACTGGCCGCGCGACGGCCTGCCGCCGGTGCGGGTGGCCGAAGCCGTGCCGCCGCCGGTCGAATACCGCGACCGGATCCGCCGCTCCTGCGAGCAGCTCGCCGCGGCCGACAACCCGCTGGACAAGGTGGTACTGGCCCGCGCCCTGCGCCTGGTTGCCGATGCCCCGCTGGATGCGCGCGTGATCCTGCGCCGGCTCATCGCCGCGGACCCGGCGGCCTACGGCTACCTGGTCGACCTGACCGCCGCCGGCGGCGAGTACGCGGGCGCTGCCCTGGTGGGCGCCAGCCCCGAGGTGCTGGTGGCCCGCGGCGGTGACCGCGTCGAATGCCGGCCGTTCGCCGGCTCGGCGCCGCGCGCCGCCGACCCGGGGACCGACGCCGAGAACGGCGCCGCGCTGGCCGCCTCGGCCAAGAACCGTCACGAGCACCAGCTGGTCATCGAATCCATCAGGACCGCCCTGGAGCCGCTGTGCGACGACCTGTCCATCGCCGCCGAACCGCAGCTGAGCGGCACCGCCACGGTCTGGCATCTGTGCACGCCGATCACCGGACGCTTGCGTGACACATCAGACACCGCAATCGATTTGGCGTTGGCGCTGCACCCCACCCCCGCGGTCGGCGGGGTGCCGGCCAAGGCGGCGATGCGGCTGATCACCGAACTGGAGGGCGACCGCGGGTTCTACGCCGGGGCGGTGGGGTGGTGCGACGCCCGCGGCGACGGCCGCTGGGTGGTGTCGCTGCGCTGCGCGCAGCTGTCGGCGGACCGGCGCAGCGCGCTGGCGCGGGCCGGCGGCGGTATCGTCGCCGAGTCCGATCCCGACGAGGAACTCGCCGAAACCACAACGAAATTCGGCACGATCCTCAACGCTCTGGGAGTTGAGCGATGAGCCACCACGTCCGCCGCGCCGCGCCGCACGACGCCACCGCGATCACCGGCATGATCCACGCGCTGGCCGACTTCGAGCACGCCGCCGACCAGTGCACGGTGACCGAAACACAAATCGCCGCAGCGCTTTTCGATGACCCGCCGACCGTGTACGGCCACGTGGCCGAGGTTGACGGCGAGGTCGCGGCGATGGCGCTGTGGTTCCTCAACTACTCCACCTGGGACGGCGTCGCGGGGATTTATCTGGAAGACCTGTTCGTGCGGCCGGAGTTTCGCCGGCGTGGGCTGGCCCGCGCGCTGCTGGCCACGCTGGCCTCCGAATGCCTGCGGCGCGGATACACGCGGCTGTCCTGGGCGGTTCTCAACTGGAACGCCGACGCCATCACGCTCTACGACGGCATCGGTGGGGAGCCGCAGAACGAATGGACGACCTACCGGCTGTCCGGGGCGTCGTTGGCCGGCTTGGCGGAGTCGCCCTGATCGCCGGCGGCCCAGCGCACCGCGGCGGGACTGAACAGCAATCCCAGCACGATCAGCGCCACCGCGCCCGCCGGAATCCCGAAGCCCGGCTGATGTGATCCGACCGCCAGGTACCACGCCACCGGCAACAACAACAGCTGGGTGATGACCGCCAACCCGCGGCCCCAGCGCTTGCCGAAAATCAGCGCGCGCCCCGCGGCGATCACCCCGGCGCCGACCAAGACGAACCAACCCGCCGTTGCCAGGCCGTTGACCACATGCTGATCCGCTCCCGCGATGCCCCTGACCACCAACACCACCGCCACGATCAATGCCGCGATCCCCTGCAACACGACAATCAGGCCGGCGCGGCGAACGGCGATCGGGGCGGCTGGCGGCGTCACAGCGTCAGCGTAGCCAGGGCAGCCGCCCGGTCCCCGGCGGTTCCCCCACAGCGTGGCCTTAACTGGCCCGCCTAAGCTCGTGGCTCATGCGGGCCGTGCTGATCGTCAACCCCACAGCCACTTCCACCACCCCGGCCGGTCGCGACCTGCTGGCCCACGCGCTCAAGAGCCGCCTGCAGCTCACCGTCGAACACACCAACCACCGCGGTCACGGCACCGAGCTCGCGCAGAAGGCCGTCGCCGACGGGATCGATCTGGTGGTGGTGCACGGCGGCGACGGCACGGTGAGCGGGGTGGTCAACGGCCTGCTCGGCCGGCCGGGGCCGCTTCCGGGCGGACCGATACCCGCGGTTGCCGTGGTGCCCGGCGGTTCGGCGAACGTGCTGGCGCGGTCCCTGGGTATTTCCGCGGATCCGGTCGCGGCCACCAATCAGCTCATCCAGCTGCTCGACGACTACCAGCGGCGCCAAGCCTGGCGGCGGATCGGCCTGATCGACTGCGGCGAACGCTGGGCGGTGTTCAACACCGGCATGGGCGTCGATGCCGAGGTGGTGGCCGCGGTCGAGGCCGAACGGGACAAGGGCGGCAAGGTTTCGGCGTGGCGCTACATCCGCGCGGCGGTGCCCGCCGTGTGGGGCTACACGCGCCGCGAACCGATGCTGACGCTGGAACTTCCCGGCCGCGAACCCATCACCGGCGTCAGCTTCGCGTTCGTGTCGAACTCCAGCCCGTGGACCTTCGCCAACGAACGGCCGGTGTGGACCAATCCCGGCTGCAGCTTCGAGTCGGGCCTGGGGGTGTTCGCGCCTACCACCATGAAGACGATCCCCACCCTGCGAATCGTGCGGCAGATGTTCGCAAAACAGCCCAAGTTCGACTTCAAGCACCTCATTACCGAGGACGACCTGCCATGCGTGCGAGTTACCTCGACCGCGGGCGCAGTGGCCTGCCAGTTCGACGGCGATTACCTCGGGGTGCGCGAAACCATGACGTTCAAGGCGGTCCCGGACGCGCTGGCGGTGGTTGCGCCGCCTCAACAGAAATGGCGCTGACCTGCTCCGATAGCCGCCGAGGCGGCGTGCGAAGAGGAAATCACACCGAAGCAGCCCGTGGAGTGTAGTACAACGGAGTGAGGGCTTGGCGACTAGATGATCAAAGTGAGATAGCCCACGAGCGAACTCACGCTATTGACATCTGTTGAGCCTGTGAAACGATCAAAAGGTTGCATGCAGAAACTACGTAGGAGTCCGGACTCCTTTTCTTCTGCACGCGTTAAACAGCCGAAGAAAATGGCCGTGCGCCTTGCTGCGCACTCAGTGAGGAGTAAAGACGTATGGATTGGCGCCACAAGGCGGTCTGTCGTGACGAGGACCCGGAGCTGTTCTTCCCGGTAGGGAACAGCGGCCCGGCGCTCGCGCAGATCGCTGACGCGAAACTGGTCTGTAATCGGTGTCCGGTGACCACAGAGTGCCTTGGTTGGGCCCTGAACACTGGCCAGGACTCGGGCGTCTGGGGCGGCATGAGCGAAGACGAGCGGCGTGCGTTGAAGCGTCGCAACGCCCGGACGAAGGCCCGCAGCGGGGTTTAACCCACATAACGCAAATAGTGCGGCCTCGACGAAAGTCGGGGCCGCACCTTTGCGTGTAAGTCAGTGCGCACGCCTACAGCAGCAATCGGGTCCGCCGGCCGATGGGCACCCGTAGCACCACATCGGTGCCGCGGGCGGGCGCCTCACTCATGCCCAGCGTGCCGTCCAGCTCGGCCGACACCAGCGTCCGCACGATCTGCAGACCGAGGCTGTCGGAGTTCTCCAGGCTGAATCCCTCCGGCAGGCCTCGGCCGTCGTCGTGCACCACGACGTCGAGCCAGCGGGCGGATCGCTCGGCGCGAATCGTCACCGAGCCCTCTTCGGCCGCTGGGTCAAAGGCGTGTTCGATCGCGTTCTGCACCAGTTCGGTGATCACCATGATCAGCGCGGTGGCCCGGTCGGAGTCCAGCACACCCAGGTCGCCGACCCGGTTGATGCGGATCGGCCGGTCCACCGACGCGACGTCGTTCATGATCGGCAGGATGCGGTCGATCACCTCGTCGAGGTTGACCTGCTCGTCCACCGACATCGACAGCGCGTCGTGCACCAACGCGATCGACGACACCCGCCGCACCGACTCGATCAGGGCCTCGCGCCCCTCGGCGTTGACGGTCCGGCGGGCCTGCAGGCGCAACAGCGCCGCCACGGTTTGCAGGTTGTTCTTGACCCGGTGGTGGATCTCCCGGATGGTGGCGTCCTTGGATATCAGGGCCCGGTCGCGACGCTTGACCTCGGTGACGTCGCGGATCAGCACCGCGGCACCGGCGCTGGCGCCGTCGACTATCAACGGCAGCGTGCGCAGCAGCACGGTGGCTCCGCCGGCGTCGACCTCCATGCGCATGCTGCGCCCGCCGGCCACCAGATCACTTACGTGCTCGGCCACCTCCTGGGCCTCGAATGGGTCGGAGATCAGCGGGCGCGTGACCTCGATGAGGTTGCGCCCCTCCAGTTCGGTGGTCAGGCCCATCCGGTGGTAGGCGGACAGCGCGTTGGGACTTGCGTACGCGACGACGCCGTGCACGTCGAGGCGGATGAAGCCATCGCCCGCGCGCGGGGTCGAACGCGACATCACCACGTCCCCGACGTCCGGAAAGGTTCCCTCGGCGAGCATGTGGACCAGGTCGGTGGCGCACTCCCGGTAGGCGATCTCCAGCTGACCGGACCTGCGGTCGGCGGCCAACGCGGTCTGATGGTGAGTGAGCACGGCCACCACCTTGCCGCCATAGCGCACCGGAGACGCCTCGATGTGGGTGCCTGGCAACCACGAATCCTGTTGTCCGGCAACGTTGTTGCGCTGCGCGGTGCCCGACGCGAACGTCTCGGCCACGAGGGCCAATCGGTCGGATCCGACGGCGGTGCCTACCGCGTCGGTCTGCAGCGCCGTGGGCGCCGTGTTCGGCCGGCACTGCGCCACACAGACCAGCACGCCGTCGTCGCGCCGCACCCACATCAGGTAGTCGGCGAAGGAGAGGTCGGCCAGCAGCTGCCACTCCCCGACCACCGCGTGCAGGTGGTCCACCGCGTTGCCCGGCAACATGGTGTGTTCGGCGAGCAGGTCACCGAGAGTTGACATCGCTTACTCCCCGGGTCGTTCCCGGCGGTTGGTCGAGGGGGTCCGACGGCTAGCTGATCACCGCGATGAGGTCGCCGGCCTGAATCACGTCACCCACCGACACGCTGACCTTGCTGACCGTGCCGCCCACTTCGGCCAGGACGGGGATCTCCATCTTCATCGACTCCAACAGCACCACGATGTCGCCTTTGCCGATCTGGTCACCCTCGTTCACAACGACTTCGAGCACGCTGGCCACGATCTCGGCGCGCACATCCTCCGCCATCTTCACCCCACTCGTCTCGGCCTTCGCGCAGGCTGGCTGCTGGTCATCACGGTTCTTTTCCGCCCATCAGGCTCGGATACATCGAACCACAGCGCCGGTCGGGGCCGCGGCGCACGGGGCCCGGAGGGGCCCCGCGAGGGCGAAGACACTGCATAGGACGTCCCGTGAGAGAATGGCCGTCAAGCCAACGGGCGCGGAGCGCCCAGTTTGACAGCAATCACGGAGGTTTTCACCATGGCCAAACGAGGCCGTAAGAAGCGCGACCGCAAGCACAGCAAGGCCAACCACGGCAAGCGCCCCAACGCCTAGAGCGACGCTACTGCGTGCCCCGAATGATCGTGGTGCGCCGGATCTCGAGGCGTAGCCGCTCGCGCAACCCCTCGGGGGCCTTCTCGCCCTTGCATTTGGTGGCGATCAACGCCTTGATCCGCTCTTCGAGCCCGTAGTGCTTGAAGCAGCCGGGGCACGCCTCCAGGTGCCGGCGCAGCTGTTCGCGGGTATCCGGGCCGCATTCACCGTCGAGCAGCAGCCAGACCTGCCGGATGACCTCCGCGCAGCCGACGCTGCCGTGCGACTCGTCGTTGGGGCAGGCGTCGGGCGAGGCACCGCCCTGGCCGGAGAACTCGCTCATGACGACACCTCCTCGTGCGTCTGCTGACCGCGGTTGAAGCCCCGCTCCTTGGCAACGTCGGCCAACAGGCCACGCAACTGCCGGCGGCCGCGGTGCAGCCGTGACATTACCGTTCCAATCGGCGTATCCATGATCTCGGCGATTTCCTTGTACGGGAAACCTTCGACGTCGGCGTAGTAGACCGCCATCCGAAATTCTTCCGGCAAAGCCGCCAGCGCGTCTTTGATCTCCGAGTCCGGCAGCGCCTCGAGTGCCTCCACCTCTGCCGAACGCAGCCCGGTGGACGAATGCTCGGCGTTGGAGGCCAGCTGCCAGTCGGTGATCTCCTCGGTCGGGTACTCCGCGGGTTGGCGCTGCTTCTTGCGATAGCTGTTGATGTAGGTGTTGGTCAGGATCCGGTACAGCCACGCCTTGAGATTGGTGCCGGCCCGGAACGACCGGAAGCCCGCATAGGCCTTGACCATGGTCTCTTGCAGCAGGTCTTCGGCGTCGGCGGGATTGCGCGTCATGCGCAGCGCGCCACCGTAGAGCTGGTCCAGCAGGGGGATAGCGTCGCGCTCGAACCGCGCCGTTAACTCGGCGTCCGTCTCTTCGGGCGCTGCGGGCTCGGCAGTCTCGGGCCCCGTCGCACCATCGCGGCCATCTTCAGCATCGGCCATCTCGATCAACCCGGTCCCTTCTGCGGCGGTGTTGCCGGAGAGCACGGAAAGCGCCACCGGACTCGCAAGGAAGCCAGCCAACCGCTCCTCGCCTAACAGGCTCGTCGCCGTTGACACCACGCTGCTCCTCCCAATCTAAAGGCTGACCCCGACACCGTCCGTCCGGGCCTGCTCCACCGCATGTGAAACCGACTGGATCAACGCCTCGCACGACCTCGCTATTTCCGCAGCCCGATGTCGCTGGATACCGGTGCCTGCCGGCCCGATCGGACCCCGATCCCGGCGGTTCGGGCGTGGCGTTAGTGTGACGCCATGTCCCTGAACGGCAAGACCATGTTCATCTCCGGCGCCAGCCGCGGTATCGGCCTGGCGATCGCCAAGCGCGCCGCACAGGACGGCGCCAACATCGCCCTGATCGCCAAGACGGCCGAGCCGCACCCGAAGCTGCCCGGAACGGTGTTCACGGCGGCCAAGGAACTCGAGGAAGCCGGTGGGCAGGCGCTGCCCATCGTCGGGGACGTCCGCGACCCGGAATCGGTCGAGGCGGCTGTGGCCAAGACCGTCGAGCAGTTCGGCGGCATCGACATCTGCGTCAACAACGCGTCGGCCATCAACCTGGGATCCATCTCCGAGGTGCCGATGAAGCGGTTCGACCTGATGAACGGCATCCAGGTGCGGGGCACGTACGCGGTCTCCCAAGCGTGCCTGCCCCACATGAAGGGCCGGGAGAACCCGCACATCCTGACGCTGTCCCCGCCGGTGCTGCTGGGCCAGGAGTGGCTGAAGCCGACGGCGTACATGATGGCCAAGTTCGGTATGACGTTGTGCGCGTTGGGCATCGCACAGGAGATGCGCGAAGAGGGCATCGCGTCCAACACGTTGTGGCCGCGCACGCTGGTGGCCACCGCCGCGGTGCAGAACCTGCTCGGCGGCGACGAGGCGATGGGACGGGCCCGCAAGCCCGAGATCTACTCCGATGCGGCCTACGTCATCCTGAACAAGCCGGCCAAGGAGTTCACCGGCAACATGCTGCTGTGCGAGGACGTGCTGGTGGAATCCGGCGTCACGGACCTGTCCACCTACGACTGCATTCCCGGCTCGAAGCTCGGCGTCGACTTCTGGGTCGACGGCGTCAACCCGCCGGGGTACACGGGCCCGTAATAGCGTGGCCGCCACACCGGGCATCGCCGCCCTGGTGAAAGCCGGTGTGCCGCACGAAGTCCTGACGTTCGAGCACGACCGGCGGGAGCAGTCGTTCGGCGCGGAGGCGATCAAAGCGCTCACCGAGGCCGCCGGCGTCGAACCCGGGCAGATATTCAAAACGCTGGTCATCACGGTTCCGGGCGGGCTGGCGGTCGCGATCGTGCCGGCGAGCGCCCGGCTCTCGCTGAAGGCGGCGGCCACCGCGCTGGGGGTTGCCAAGGCATCCATGGCCGACGCCGCCGTCGCCGAGCGGGCGACCGGGTACGTGCTCGGTGCGGTGTCGCCGTTCGGTCAGCGCAAAAAGCTGGCGACCGTTGTCGATTCCGGTGCGCTGGC
This sequence comes from Mycobacterium sp. NGS11, assembly GCF_059813315.1. Taxonomy (NCBI): domain Bacteria; kingdom Bacillati; phylum Actinomycetota; class Actinomycetes; order Mycobacteriales; family Mycobacteriaceae; genus Mycobacterium; species Mycobacterium sp. NGS11. The sequence goes on along the minus strand of NZ_JCALEJ010000030.1, from coordinate 16,314 downwards.
GTGGGATCGGGTGTTCTGCAGTGCCGGGCGCCGGGGCTGGGAGGTCGCGGTGGCGCCGCAGGATCTGGTCCGCCTCACCGGCGCGGTCACCGCCGACATCAGCAGAACGTGACGACGACCTTGTCGGCGGCCCCCGGAGTGTGGGCCAGCTCGAGCGCTTCGCCGACGTTCTCGAACGGGATCGTGTGGCTGACGATCAGCGCGTACTTCTCCCAGTTCGCGACGAGATCGATGTTCATCATGGGGCTCTGCGGCCTACCGTCACAGGTTGTGGTCGCTTTTGCGTTAGACCGTCAGGTATCCGCCGTCGACGGCGATGGTGCTGCCGGTGATATACGAGGCGGCGTCGGTACACAAGAATAGCGCCGCGCCAGCGCAGTCCCGGGGTGTACCCGGCCTGCCCAGCGGGGTGTGGAAGCCGATCTCGACGTCCATCACCTCGGGAATTCCCATGGCCGGTTTCGTGATTCGGGTGTCGATGAGCCCCGGCGCGATGGCGTTGACCCGGATCCCGTCGTCGGCCCACCGGCGGGACAGGTTCATAGTCAGTGCGATCAGGCCCATCTTCGCCGAGGCATAGCCGGGGACGAAGACCGCCGAGCGGAAAGCGGACATCGAGACCACGCTGACGACGCTCGCGCCGCCCAGCGCCTGGCTGGACTTGAGCCGTTCGTGACATCGCATCGTCAGCCGCATCGGACCGAGCATGTTCTGCGCGACCGACGCGACGTAGCCATCCGGGTCGTATTCGTCGCCGGCGGGATAGGGGCCACCCGCGTTGTTGATCAGGATATCCAGGTCCCCCAGCGAATCCGCCAGGGCGTCAACCGATTCGGCATCCTGAATCTGGCACTGCCGGTACGCGAACGCGCCCAGCTCCTTTCCGGGATAGTCCGCGGCCGACCCGCGGGTGCCGGTCACCGTGACGGTGGCCCCGGCGGCGGCGAAGCCGGTGGCGATGGCGTTCCCGATGCCGTTGGTGCCGCCGGTAACCAGCACCTGAGAGCCGGTGAAGTCGAAGTTGACGATGTTCATTCGGACGTCCTCAATTCGTTGATGGACTTATCGGGCCAGGCCATCCCAGCAATCTTCGGTGCGGCCAACAGCGCCTCGTGCGCGTCGGCGGCCGGCGGTGCATGGCCACCTTGATGTCCTCGTCGCGCGGCGAGTTGACCTCGCCCCAGTCCTCGGCAACCCCCTGGCTGACGGTGATCGCCGCGTCGGACCGGCTGTGTCGACAAAAGCGTTGCGGCGCAATGGTCTTCGAAGCCCAGTAGGCAGTTGCAGATGATCTGCCCCCGCTCGTCGGTTGCGACCGCAAGGAGTGGGAGACGCCCGGCGACATTCAGGCGCCGTCGCCTCGGGGCTTCGCGGGAGTGTCCGTCGTGGCCGAGAGATCGCCGGCTCCCGGGAGCTCCCGATGAATTTGTCGCGTCAGCCCGCCGCAGCGAAGGGACCGGCCGCGCCGGTGGGCAGGCTACGTTCGGCGTCGGCACGCGGTCCCCTAGGCCGCCGGGCGGTCGTGAGAGCGATGACTGGCGTTTCGACAACGGGAGCGCAGAAGTAGCACAGACCGGGTGCGAGTTCGGGAAAGCTGCACTCGGGGCAAAGCTCGGGGCAAAGCAGTGCACTCGTCATGAGATCGATGGTCAGGCCGACGGGTTCTCCCGCGCCACATCGGTGAGAAATAGGTATGTATGTGCCACAAAACCGTTGCTCAATCGAGTCATCACGAATCGGCGAACAACGCACCGATGACGACGTCGCGCTAAGGCAGCGCTAGAGAATTTTCATCTGTTCGGGCTGCGGCTCGGCCGGCTCGAGCAACTGCGGGCCGTTGTTGCGGACGTTGTTGACCAACGTCGACACCTCGCGCATCCGAATGGCGCGCACATCGGGTGTGCGGGCCAGCAGGTTTTCATCGATCGCGGCGTCCGGGTCCAGCCACCGGTCCCAGTCGCGTTCGGGCATCACCAAGGGCATCCGATCGTGAATCTGCGCCAGTTCCCCCGGCGCATCGGTGGTGATGATGGTGCAGCTCAGCAGTGGTGCGGCGTCTTTGGCGGGTTTCCACACCGACCACAGACCCGCCATGAACAGCGGCTCGCCGTCTTCGGAGTACATGAAAAACGGCGTCTTGAGGGTCTTCTTCCCGGCGGCATCGTCCGAATTGACCCGCCATTCGTAGTAGCCATCCATCGGGATCAGGCAGCGCTTGGATTTGGCGCTGGTCCGGAAGGCGGGCGACGTGGTGACCTTGTCCGCGCGAGCGTTGATCAGCATCGGGCCCTTGGTGTCCGGCGCGCCGTCGGCACCGGCCTTGGCCCACGGCGGCACCAAGCCCCAGCGCATCAGCCGCACCCGCCGCGTCGGCTGGTCGTCGGGCTCGGAATGCCGGCTGACGACGGTCGCGATGGTCGACGTCGGGGCCACGTTGTAGTTGGGCGCGGATGCGTCGGCGCCCGTCGCCTCGTCGATCGCCTTGATCTTCTCGGCCAGCAGGGCCGGATCGGTCGTTACCGCGAACCGTCCACACATACATTCCATAGTGGCAGAGCCACCGAATCCTATTGGTGGCAAAAACCGGCGACAGGCAATGATGGACCGATGAGTGCGTGGACGGCCCCCGTGGCATCGCAGCCCGTGCGGGCGACCGTGACCGTTCCGGGTTCGAAGTCGCAGACCAACCGGGCCCTGGTGCTCGCAGGCCTGGCGGCGGCCCTAGACCAAGGCACCCCGACCATCAGCGGGGCGCTGCGCAGCCGGGACACCGACCTGATGATCGGGGCGTTGCGCACCCTGGGCTTGCGTGTCGACGGTGACGAGACGGAGCTGACGGTCAGCGGTCGCGTCGATCCGGAGACGCCGGCGCAAGTCGATTGCGGCCTGGCCGGCACGGTGCTGCGGTTCGTGCCGCCGCTGGCGGCGCTGGCCGAGTCGGTGGTGGAGTTCGACGGCGACGAGCAGGCCCGGGCGCGGCCCATCGCGCCGCTGCTGGACGCGCTGCGCGGGCTCGGCGTCCGGATCGACGGCTCCGGCCTGCCGTTCCGGGTGCTGGGCGCCGGCTCGATCAGCGGCGGCACCGTGGAAATCGACGCCTCGGCCTCCTCGCAGTTCGTCTCGGGGTTGCTGTTGTGCGCGCCCTCGTTCACCGAGGGTCTGACCGTGCGACACACCGGTCCGGCACTGCCGTCGGCCCCGCACATCGCGATGACGGTGGTGATGTTGCGGCAGGCCGGCGTCGACGTCGACGATTCCGTTCCCAACAGCTGGACGGTTCGCCCGGGGCCGGTGGCGGCGCGGCACTGGCAGGTCGAGCCGGATCTGACGAACGCCGTTCCGTTCCTTGCGGCGGCGGTGGTCAGCGGCGGTTCGGTGCGCATCACCGGCTGGCCGGCCGACAGCGTGCAGCCCGCCGACGACATTTTGTCCGTGTTAGGCAAGTTGAATACCGTTGTGAAGCAGACCGATTCGTCTCTGGAGGTGCGCGGTTCCGAGGAGTACGGCGGCTTCGACGTCGACCTGCGCGCCGTGGGCGAGCTGACACCCTCGGTGGCCGCCCTGGCGGCGCTGGCGACGCCCGGATCGGTATCCCGGCTCACCGGCATCGCTCACCTGCGGGGGCACGAGACCGACCGGCTCGCCGCGCTGAGCGCCGAGATCAACCGCCTGGGCGGCGATTGCGAGGAAACGTCCGACGGCCTGGTGATCACCGCGACGCCGCTGCGCGCCGGGACGTGGCACGCGTATGCCGACCACCGGATGGCGATGGCGGGCGCGATCGTCGGGCTGCGGGTGGACGGGGTCGAGGTGAGCGACATCGGCGCCACCAGCAAGACGTTGCCCGACTTTCCGCAGCTGTGGGCCCGGATGCTGGGGCACGGCATGTGAGGCCCGGCGACTACGACGAGTCCGACGTCAAGATCCGCTCCGGCCGGGGGTCGCGGCCGCGGACCAAGACCCGCCCCGAGCACGCCGACGCCGAAGCCGCGATGGTGGTCAGCGTCGACCGCGGCCGGTGGGGATGCGTGCTGGGCGGCGACGTCGATCGCCGGGTCACCGCCATGCGGGCCCGCGAACTGGGCCGCACCCCGATCGTCGTGGGCGACGACGTCGACGTGGTAGGCGACCTGTCCGGGCGGGCGGATACGCTGGCCCGCATCGTGCGCCGCGGCGAGCGCCGAACGGTGTTGCGGCGCACCGCCGATGACACCGATCCGACCGAACGGGTGGTGGTGGCCAACGCCGATCAGCTGCTCATCGTGGTGGCACTGGCCGACCCGCCGCCCCGCACCGGCCTGGTGGACCGGACGCTGATCGCCGCCTACGCCGGCGGCCTCACGCCGATCTTGTGCCTGACCAAGACCGACCTCGCCCCGCCCGAGCCGTTCGCGGAACAGTTCGTCGACCTGGACCTGACCGTGGTCGCCGCCGGCCGCGACGATCCCCTGCTGGCCGTCGCGGACCTCCTCGCGGGCAAGATCACCGTGCTGCTCGGGCATTCCGGCGTCGGCAAGTCCACCTTGGTCAACCGTCTCGTGCCCGACGCGGATCGTGCCGTCGGCGACGTGACCGACATCGGCAGGGGACGGCACACCTCGACGCAGTCGGTGGCGCTGCCGCTGACCGAGCCGCTGGGCACCACCGGCTGGGTGATCGACACGCCGGGCATCCGGTCCTTCGGGCTGGCACACATCCAGCCCGACGACGTCATGATGGCGTTTTCCGATTTGGCCGAGGCCATTGCGGATTGCCCGCGCGGCTGCGGGCACATGGGCCCGCCGGCCGACCCCGAGTGCGCCCTGGACACACTGACCGGGCCCGCCGTGCGCCGGGTCGCCGCGGCGCGCCGGCTGCTGGCCGCGCTCAACCAGACTTCTTAGCCAGTCGCATGCCGAGCTCGTCTGGCGGCACCAGATGCCCTTCCGCGCAACGGATTTCGACGCTCGCCTCGGCGCCGCAGTCCAGGTGGACCAGTCGCAGGCGGTTGCGGCCGGGCAGATGATGTCTCCCCCACTCGAACATCGCCCACACCACCGGCATGAATGCGATGCCGGAGTCGGTGAGTACATACTCGTCGCGGCTGCGCTGCCCGGGCTCTCGATAGGGCTGGCGCCGTAGCAATCCCAGCTCGACCAGTTCGCTCAGCCGCGCCGAGGTGGCGGCCTTGGTGATGCCGACCCGGCGGGCGAAGTCGTCGAATCGGGTGGTGCCGTAATAGGCCTCGCGCATGATCAGCATCGCGGACTTGGTTCCGACGACGGCCATCGTCTTCTCGATCGCGCACTCGCCCACCGCCGACCAGGCGTCGCGGTCGGCCAGCGGTCCTTGCAGCAGTGTCATCTAAATCACCTCCGCGGCTGGGTTGCTTTAAGCATACCGAGGTGTTTATCTGGGTACAGCAAGCTATACCTAGATGAACAAGACTCGAGGAGGAGTCATGAACCGCGACGCCGTCATCGTCGGAGCCGTCCGCACCCCCATCGGCAAGGGCAAGGCCAGTGGCGCGCTGCACGACGTGCTGCCGGCAGATCTGCTGGCACACAGCCTGCGCGAGCTGGTGGCGCGTACCGGCGTGGATCCGGCGCAAGTCGACGACGTCATCGCCGGCGCGGTCACTCAGGTCGGTGACCAGGCGGCCAACATCGCGCGTAATGCCCTGCTGGGCGCGGGGTTCCCGGAGTCGGTTCCCGGCGTTTCGATCGACCGGCAGTGCGGCAGCAGCCAGCAGGCCATCAGCTTCGCGGCCCAGGGCGTGATCGCCGGCGCCTACGACTTGGTCATCGCCGCCGGCGTGGAGTCGATGAGCCGTGTCCCGATGGGCACCCAGGTATTGCCGGGCAGCAACCCGATGGGCGAGGACATGACCCGGCGGTATCCCGACGGCCTGGTGCCGCAGGGCATCAGCGCCGAACTGATCGCCGCGAAGTGGGGCTTCACGCGCGCCCAGCTCGACGAGTTCTCCGCCGGCAGCCACGAAAAGGCCGCCCGCGCCACCAAGGAGGGCCTGTTCGAAAACGAGCTCACGCCGATCGCCGGGCTGGCCACCGACGAGATCATCCGCCCCGGCACCACGGTCGACACGCTGGCCGGGTTGCAGCCGGCATTCTACAGCGACGCGGCCAAAGCCCGTTTCCCGCAGATCAATTGGGAGATCACACCCGGCAATTCGTCGCCGCTGTCCGACGGCAGCGCCGCGGTGTTGATCACCAGCAGCGAGGTCGCCACGAAACTTGGACTACGCCCGCTGGCCCGGATCCACACAGCCACCGTGGTGGGCTCCGACCCGCTGTACATGCTGACCGGCGTCATTCCGGCCACCGAGAAGGTGTTGTCGAAGGCGGGCCTGACGCTCGCCGACATCGACCTGTTCGAGGTGAACGAGGCGTTCGCGCCCGTCGTGCTGGCCTGGGCTCAGGACACCGGCGCCGACCTGACCAAGACCAACGTCAACGGCGGCGCGATCGCGATCGGTCATCCGTTGGGCGCCAGCGGCGCTCGCATCATGACGACGCTCGTCAACGCTTTGGAGCAACGCGGCGGCCGCTACGGCCTGCAGACAATGTGTGAGGGCGGCGGCATGGCCAACGCCACCATCATCGAGCGGTTGTGAGCGGGCGATGGCGACAATCCTTGTCACAACCGCCAACGGCGATACTGGGCGGCCGATGGTCGAGTACTTGCTCCAGCGCGGCCTAGGGGTCAGGGCGATGGTGCGCAAGGACGACGCCCGCGCGCAACGCCTTCGCGACAGTGGTGCAGAAGTGGTATTCGGCGACGCGCTCATTCTCCATGACATTCGCGCGGCGCTGGAAGGCGTGCAACGCGCCTACTTCAACTTCCCAGTGGCGGAAGGGCTGGTCGAAGCGGCCGTCATGTTCGCACAGGCCGCAAAAGAAGCAGATCTCGAATTGATCGTCAACATGTCGCACATCCAGTCGCGCCCTGCGGCCCGAAGCAAGACGACGCAGAACCATTGGCTGTCCGAGCAGATCTTCGACTGGTCGGGGGTCCCGACCACCAATTTGAGGGTCACGTTCTTCATGGAATGGCTGACATACATCGCCGAGTCGATCCGACATGGCCGATACGTCATGCCTTTCGACGGTGATAGTCGCTTCGCACCGATCGCCGGACGGGATATTGCGTTGACGGCCGCCACCATCCTCGCTGCACCCGAGGAGCACGCCGGCCGCACGTACACATTGACCGGCCCGGTCGAGTACAGCCATCGGGAGCTGGCCGCAGAGGTCGGCCGTATCCTCGGCAAGGATCTGCCGTTTCAACAGGTCACCGTAGCGACGTTCCTCGACCTGATCGGCACGCCCGACGACACGGCCAAGCTCAAACACTTCTCGGCGGTAAGAATCGACCAACAAGAGGGACGGCTGGCGGGTATCAGCGACGCGGCCCGAGAAATAATCGGACGCCCCCTCAGCACGGTGGACGACTTCATCAAAGAACATCGTTCGTTGTTCGGACGCGAGGAGGTCGAGCATGCCAGCCTCTGAAATACCCTTCGACGGCATTCGAGTGCGCTACGACAGCGACAAGAGCTACGACGAACTACGTGCTGCATTGCTCGCCGACATCGGCCAGCGGCCGGTGCCGATCAACGACATAGCGACGTCAGGCGACGACTGGAGCTCCTACCAGAAACACGTCGAATCCTACGTCGGACCAAGCGGTTTCATGCTGTTCGGCCTATTCGACCACGGCGCCTGGATCACCAGGGCCGGAATCGACCGCAAGGCATTGCGGGTGATTCTGGGCAATCCGCTGATCGCCATCACCATGCTGCGCCACGACGTCACGGCCGGCTTGTTCGCCCCGGTCGAGGTGCTGTTACTCGACGAGGGCACCGGGAGCAGCCTGACTTACGTCAAGCCGTCGTCGCTGATGGTGGTTGGGCCCAACGCGGAATTGCTCAGCGCGGCACAAGAACTCGATGCCAAGTTGGCCGCGCTGGCCACCGAGGTGACCAGCGGTTGCTGACGACCCCAATTACGTTGTGGCGCTTGGTGCATACTCCTGGCCCAGCGGACCGCAGCGGATGTCGAAACGCTGCCGCACCGTGTCGAGAACACGGCGCTGACGCTCGCGTTCCCGGCGGTGGGTGAGCAGGAACCGCGCCACGCTTGGCAGGCGGCGCGGCAGCGGGTACCACTTATCGAAATCGAGTCCGTTTTCGTCGAACACGCTCCTGGGCACGTTGTCGTAGATCAGGCTGAGGTTGTGCTGGACGAGCGCGAAGAGCACGTACGGAAAAGCCAGCGGCGCCTTCTGCCTCAGGCTCATCCAGTCGACTTCGTAGAGCTGAACCTCATTGAGTTTGTCCAAGAACAGTAGGTGGCCCAGGAAATACCCGATGAACGCGGGCAGGTGCAGTATGGCCGAGCGCACGTTGATGGAAGCGACTGCACCACTGGGCGAAACGTATGGCTCGTAGGGATAGTCGTCGGGGAATTTGACGTATCCCGTGCAGTTGACGACCCAGCTGCCCGGTTCGATCGTCTTCGTCGATCCGCTGCGGAACACCAACTCGGTCGTGTCGTTGTGATCGACCGCATCCTCGAAATAGTCCATCAGGACATCGGTTAGCCCCGCGCAGATCGTGCGGTTCTCGGCCCGCGACAACACTCCCAGCACGAAGTTGTTCGCCTGCGGGGTTAAGAACGTGCCATGGGTGGCCCGGTACCAACCTTGGACGTCTGATTCATTGGTGCCGTCGTACCGGCTACTCAATTGTGTGCCGAGGTTGCTCGTAGGTGTGCCCTTCCACCACCGCCGGATGCCGCTCGGAAACAGACTGTCGCGGCAGGAGAAGAAGGTTCCCCGGCCGGCGACGAGGTTCACCTCGCGGCCGGGGTATGCGGTGATCAACGCATGCGCGGTGTCCATCGCGGTCTTTCCGCCGCCGACGATCCACACCGGCGCATCGCTTTCGCTGATGTCGCCCGACCGGACGTCGCAGTAGTCGGGCGACACCGAATGGACGCGCGTGCTGGAGATGCGCAGCGGCTCGTTCGGCGTGATTCCGAGGCCATAGGCTTTGATCAATCGCTTGGCCTCGACGACCAGCTTCCGGCCGTCGGCAGCGCTGGCGGTGGCCCGGACGATTCCGTTCGCTTCTTCCTCCGACTCGAAGTCCCAGCCGAAGTACTCGTCCACCGGCACGCGTTCCCTGATCACGTCCACGCAGTGCCGAAAATGGTCGAGCACTTCGCCTTTGGTCGCCAAATAGGAGCGGTCCTTGCCGATCGTCCATTCGATGTTGCCCGCGGTGAACATCGGATGCGGTTGGTGCAGACGCACATACGGGTACACATCGACCCACATGCCGCCGGCACGCGGGCGTCGATCGATCAGGATCACCTTGTTGTTGCGCGACAGGTATCGACTCGCGGCGAACAGAGCATTCAGCCCGGCGATGCCTGCTCCCACGATGCACACGTCGCAGGTTTCTACCGGTGAGGGCTGGGACGCGGACATCTGGCCACCTTTCCTTGCACCCGTGACAAGTATGTGCCCGCGCCGCGGCGCGGCGACAGCGTAATCGACTACCCGAAAGCCGAGCGTCTACCCGCTTGACTGACACCCGTCATTGACGACCGTCAGCGAGTGGCGTACGGTGCTTCCATGCAGTCACCACCGACGCCGCCCGCGACCGGATCGCCGGCCGGGGGCGTCCGCGAGGCGCGACGGCTGGAAACCCGCGCCCGCCTGTTCGACGCGGCGCTGGCCGAGATCTCGCGGCGCGGCGTGGCCGCCGCCGATGTCAGCGCGATCGTTGCCGAGGCCGGCGTGGCCCGGGGGACGTTCTATTTCCATTTCCCGACCAAGGAGCACGTTCTCATCGAGGTGGAGCGCCTCGAGGAGACCCGAATCATCAGTGAATTCGGCGACACCGGCGGTGATCTGGAGGCGGTGCTCTCCGAACTCGTACCTCACGTGCTCAGTGCTGAAAGGCGCTTGGGCGAAGCCGTGTTTCGGGACATGCTCGGACTGCATTTCTCCTCTACCGGTCCCATCGAGGACGAGTTCGCGCAGCACCCGCTCGGACAATTTCTGGTGGGCGTCATAAGTCGGGCCCAGGACGCGGGACAGGTCGACTCCACCGCCGATGCAGCGGAACTCGCAACGTTCTTCCTCACCGGACTTTTCGCGCTGCTGGCCACCGGGGCCCACGACGCAACGCTGTTGCGCCATTACGTGTCAACGATTGTCAAAGGAATGGAGAAGCGATGAATCGCACGGGCATCGAGGGCTACCGGGACTTCTTGGCCAAGCGTGACGGCGAGGCCGATCTGCTCAACAGACGGCTTGCCAATCGCGAGGAGTTCTTCAACGGCCTGGAAGCCAACCCCATTCGGTCAGCCCACCCCGCGGACCGAACCACCTTCCTGCGCAACCTGCGACGCCGGCGCCCCGAACCCGGCCTCGACGAGAAGATGCTTTTCCTACTGGCGACCGCGAAGCTGAATCAGGCGGAGCGCTTCGGTGTGGGACTGGGTGAGACGTACGGGCGCAACAGCGACGAAAGCGTGCCGCCCGAGCGCGTCTACCTCGAGCTGGAGGAGCACTACCACACGAGACTGTTGGCGTACGCCCTCGACGTCTTCGATCTGACCTTCCAGGTCGTCCCGCCGCCCTTCGTCATCCGCCAGTTCGTCAAAGCGAACGTATTCCTGCCCGAACGGCTCGGTTTCTTGTTCGTCGGAGCCGCGGAGATGGCGGGATGCATCCTGTTCGATGAGTTACGACGCGCCGGCATAAGGCTTTTCGCCGACGAACCGGTAGTCGCCGAACGGATCGAACTGCTCTACAGCGAAATCCTCACCGACGAGATCGGCCACGTCGGCTACTGCGCATCACGCTGCACACCCGCGGAGCGGGCGATCATGCGCCGAATCTATCCGCTTATAGGAAGACTCTTCGCCCGTCAAACCGCGGAGATAAGCCTGCTGGTCGATCCAAAGGCGTTGCACGCACGGCTGGACCGCCCCTTCGATGTCGAGGAACTGACCGTCGGCCTGAACAACGAGACCTACCTCGTCACACACCCCTGACGGTCGCGCCGAGCGTGCATTGAGGGCGACAAATCGGCGAAATCTTCGCCCTGAGAACACGTTCGGCGCGCTGGGGTGCGCAGGCTCGGCCCGAAAGCCAACCGGCGGTTAGGCGGCCAGATCGTCGTCGGCACGGCGGGCCGCAGCCGCCTGCTTTCCACGCCGCCAACCACGCACCGCTGCGATCGCGGACTTCAGACCGCGGCGGCGGCCGGTCGCCGGATCGGTGCCGACGAAACCGGGCTCGAGCTCGGCGAACATCCGCTCACTGCGAGTCTCCGGAGCATTGTCGGCGTCGTCACGCAGGTAGGAGTTCGGCAGCGAGAGCTTGGCCAGCGTGCGCCACGTCTTGGCGTACTGGAACAGGAAAGAGCCTGTGGTGTAGGGCAAGTCGTACTTGTCGCAAACCTGACGCACCCGCACCGAGATCTCGTGCAGCCGGTTGCTCGGCAGGTCCGGGTACAGGTGGTGCTCGATCTGGTGGCACAGATTGCCGCTCATGAAACGCAGCGCCGGGCCGGCCTCGAAGTTGGCGCTGCCCAGCATCTGACGCAGGTACCACTGCCCCTTCGTCTCGCCGATCATGTCGGTCTTGGTGAATTTCTCTGCGCCGTCGGGGAAATGGCCACAGAAGATCACCGCGTTGGCCCACACGTTGCGAATCACGTTGGCAAGCGCGTTGGCCTTCAACGTGGACATGTACGTGGCACCCGGCGACACCGACGTCAGCGCCGGGAACGCGACGTAGTCCTTGAGCACCTGGCGGCCGGCCTTGGCCAAGAACTCGTCGACGCGTTGCCGGGCTTCGTCGTTGTCCATGCGCCGCTTGGCGATCTTGCCGAGCTCCACATGCTGCAGCCCGACTCCCCACTCGAAGAGCAGCGCGAGCATGGTGTTGTAGACCAGGTTGAAAACGTTGAAGCGCTTCCATTTCTGGTCGCGGGTGACGCGCAGCAGGCCGTAACCGACGTCGTCGTCCATTCCCAGAATGTTGGTGTACTTGTGGTGCACGAAGTTGTGCGTGTAGCGCCAGTGCTTGGACGACCCGCTCATGTCCCACTCCCACGTCGAGGAGTGAATCTCGGGGTCGTTCATCCAGTCCCACTGGCCGTGCATGACGTTGTGGCCGATCTCCATGTTCTCGACGATCTTGGCCACGCCCAGGGTCACCGTCCCCGCCCACCAGGCCGAGCGCCGCGAGCCGGCGGCCAGCAGCAACCGGCCGGTCACCTCCAGCGCGCGCTGGGCCGCGATGGTGCGGCGGATGTAGCGAGCGTCCCGCTCGCCGCGTGAGTCTTCCACGTCCTGGCGGATGGCATCGAGCTCAACGGCCAGGCTTTCGATGTCGGCGTCCGTCAGATGGGCGAATACGTCGACGTCTGTGATCGCCATCGTCGTCATCTCCCTGCGGTCGTTCGGTCGGTACTAGACCTACGCTATCGTAACCTACGAATGCGTAGGTTACCAATGAGTAGCATTTAAATGTCGAGGACGCAATCGCCCGAAGCCGCAGACACGCAGGTCTGCACCCTGGTCCCCGGGTCGTGCTGCTGGCCGGTCCGCAGATCACGGACGTGCCCCTCGGTCAGACTCACCACGCACGACTGGCAGATCCCCATCCGGCAGCCGAAGGGCATCTGCACACCCACGCCCTCGCCCGCGTCCATCAGCGACGTCGCCGCATCGGCAGTTACCGTGCGTCCGCTTTGGGCGAAGGTAACCGTTCCGCCGGCGCCCGCGGGTGCGGCCCTGGACACCGCGAACCGCTCGAGGTGCAGGCGCTCGCCGATGCCCGCCGCTGACCACACGCGCTCGGCCTCGGCGAGCATGCCTTCCGGCCCGCAGGCCCAGGTCTGCCGATCGCGCCAGTCCGGCACCTGCCGATCCAGCACGGACAGGTCGAGCCGACCCTGCGTGCGCGTCTCGCGCAGCTGCATCCGGTAACCGGGATGCTCGGCGGCCAGCGCGGCCAACTCGGCCCGGAACATGACATCGGATTGGGTGGGTGCCGAGTGCACGTGAGCGATGTCACCAATCTGGTTGCGGCGCACCAGGGTCCGCAGCATCGACATCACCGGCGTGATCCCGGATCCGGCGGTGAGGAACAGGATCGACGCGGGCGCCGGATCGGGCAGCACGAAGTTGCCCTGCGGGGCGGCCAGCCGGACGATGGTGCCCGGCTCGACGCCGGCCACCAAGTGCGACGACAAGAACCCCTCCGGCATCGCCTTCACGGTGATGGTCACGGTGCGGGCCGAACCGGAGCCGGACCTGCCGGACGGAGCCGAGGTGAGCGAATACGACCGCCAGCGCCAGCGCCCGTCCATGAGCAGCCCGATGCCGATGTACTGGCCCGGCTGGTAGTCGAAGTTGAAGCCCCAGCCCGGCTTGATGACCAGGGTCGCGGAGTCTTCCGTCTCGCGACGCACCTGCAGGACCCGGCCGCGCAGTTCGCGCGCCGACCAGAGCGGGTTGGCCAGATGCAGGTAGTCATCGGGCAGCAGCGGCGTGGTGATGCGAGCGGCCAGCTTGCGCAGCGCGTGCCAGCCGGGGTGCCGGTCGGCGCCGGCGACAACAGGCCGCTTGGTGTCGACGACGTTGCCCGTGATCGATGGGTTACGTCTGCCCAGGGGAAGCTCCTGCTCACGATGTGTCGTCTGACTTGCGCTCACATTGTGATCCATTCTGTGCGCCTCACGAAACCTACGGTACCGTAACCTACGGTGTCGTAGCTACCGCAGCGACGCGGATCACCTCACTTAGGCGTCACATCAGCTCCAACAGAAATGGCAGCTCCTGGTTGGCGTACCAGGCCAGATCGTGGTCTTGCGCGTCGCCGACGATCAGGTCGGCGTCCTCATCGCCCAGGTCGGCGGCGTCGACGGCCTCGATGGCCTTCGCCACCGCCGGTTCGGCCCCGGCGTTGTCGACGTAGGCGGCGATCACGTCGCCGATCCGCACCGGCCCGGACAGCCGGACCACCGCGTCGTCGAGGTCGGGACGGTAAGTGACGTCCTCGACCTCGGCGGCCAGCACCGCGCGGCGCGGCCGCAGGGATTCCGATGACGCGCCGGTCCCCTCCGCCGCTTCCGCTTCGCGGGCGGCCAGCAGCCGCAACGACGCCAGGGCCGCCTCGCGCAGCGCCACGTCGGCGAGCTCGTCGTCGTCGCCCTCGGCGTAGGCCTCGCGCAACCGCGGCGTCAGTGCGAACGCGGTGCCGTTGACCGGGCGCAGCGAGCCGTCGGCGACGAGCTGCGCCAGCATGGGCAGCGTGGCGGGGATGTAGACGACCGTCATGGTCAGATCAGCGTGGCCGCGTAGTCGTCGACGTACGTCGACAGTTCGCGCGGCGGGCGCTGGTAGTCACCGCTGACGACGGGACGCTCGGGCAGCTCGACCTTGGGCGTCTCGACATCGCGGTAAGGGACGGTGGACAACAAATGGGCCATCATGTTCAGTCGCGCGTGTTTTTTGATGTCGGATTCCACGACATACCAAGGGCTTTCCGGGGTGTCGGTGTGCACCATCATCTCATCCTTGGCTCGTGAGTAGTCCTCCCACCGGTATACCGATTCGAGGTCGATCGGGGACAGCTTCCATCGCCGCACCGGGTCGTTGAGCCGCGCCTTGAACCGGCGCAGCTGTTCGGCCTCGGAGACCGAGAACCAGTACTTGCGCAGCAGTATCCCGTCGTCGATCAGCATCTGCTCGAAGATCGGCGTCTGCCGCATGAACAGCGCATGCTCTTGCGGCGTGCAGAATCCCATCACCTTCTCGATGCCCGCCCGGTTGTACCAGGACCGGTCGAACAGCACGATCTCGCCCCTGGTGGGCAAGTGCGCGATGTAGCGCTGGTAATACCACTGCCCCCGTTCACGATCCGAGGGCGCCGGCAGCGCGGCGACGCGTGCGATTCGAGGGCTGAGGTATTCGGTGATCCGTTTGATGGCACCGCCCTTGCCCGCGGCGTCGCGGCCCTCGAACAACACCACCAGCCGCGCCCCGGATTGCCGCACCCACTCCTGCAGCTTCACCAATTCCGTTTGCAGCCGGAACAATTCGGCCTCGTAGACGTCGTCGGAGATTTTGGGCACGGCCTGTCGAGCCGACTTCTTCTTGTTCGGCGCGCCATCACTTTTCGCGGTACTCACAGCAACGAATGATAGCCGCACGCAGGGGTTTTCACCGCCGACTAGGAGCGGGACGCCTCGAGTAGTTCTTCGAGCGCTTGGTTCAGCAGCCCGGGCAGCAGGTCGACATCGCTCATGGCTTCACGGTCGGCGTTGATTCCGTAGTACAGCTCGCCGTTGTACGACGTCACCCCGATGGCCAGCGCCTGGTTGTGCAGCAACGGCGGCACCGCATAGGTCTCCAGCAACTTGGTGCCGGCGATGTACATCTGCGACTGCGCGCCCGGCGCGTTGGTGATCAACAGGTTGAACGTGCGCTTGGAGAAGCTCGGGAAACTGGTCGCCACCCGAATGCCCATGGCGTGCAGGGTCGGCGGGGCGAAACCCGACAGGGTGACGATGGTCCTGGCGTCCACCAGCTGCGCGGCCGTCGGGTTCGCCTCGGTCGCGTGCGCGATCTGCGACAGCCGCACCACGGCGTTGGGCTCTCCCACCGGCAAGTCGACGAGGAACGGCATCACCTGGCTGATCGCCTGACCGGGACCGCTGGCGTCGAGGTCGCCGTCGTCGTAGACCGGCAGCGGCGCCATCGCGCGCACCGTCGCGGTCGACGACACCGCCACCCCCCGGGACATCAGCCAGTTCCCCAGCGCGCCGGCGATGACCGCGAGGACGACGTCGTTGACGTCGCAGTCATAGCGCGCGCGCACGGTGCGGTAATCCTCGAGCCTGCCCCGCGCGACCGTGAAGCGCCGGTGCCGCGACACGGTCGCGTTGAGCGGGCTGCTGGGCGCGGTCCCCCGGGCCACGGTGCGCACCAGGTCGACGACCCGGCGGCCGGCGTCGAGCAGCTCTGTGTGGTTGGTGACCAGCCCGCCGATCATCGACCCGACGGCCTGCAGCTGCGCGCCCGGACCCGTGACCCATTCACTGATCGCGCCCAGCACCAGCCGGGTGTTGCCGGGGTCGCGCTCCGGTATCCAGATGTCCTCGGGGAAAGGGGGCGGGCGTTTCGTCCGATCGCCGATGACGTGATTGATCTCCAGCGCCGACATGCCGTTGACCAGCGCTTGATGCGACTTTGTGTAGAGGGCCAACCGGTTCTGGGACAGGCC